>JABMNK010000100.1 GCA_013204595.1 Flammeovirgaceae bacterium | reverse complement strand
TGAAAATTATATTCTGCATTATGCCAACCTCGCTGATTCGCTTCAGGTTCCTCTTTTCTGTATAGGGACAGAGTTTCGGATGGCCGTACAAAAGCGGGGTCCGTTCTGGAAAAATTTGATTAAAAAGGTAAGGGCGATTTATTCCGGTCAAATTACTTACGCCGCTAATTGGGATAATTATCAGTTGATTGACTTTTGGTCAGAATTGGATTATATCGGTATTGACGCATATTTTCCATTAATAGAAGTAGCACAGCCTACTTTAAGTCAATTACTTACTGCTTGGGGACCAGAATTTGAAAGGCTTAAATCGTTAAGCGCAGATTATCAGAAGCCCATACTCTTTACAGAATTTGGCTATCAAAGCTTGACAGGTACTACTGGGAAACATTGGCAATTAAATAACAAAAATACAGAAATGGAATCGCAACGAACGGCGTATGAGGCGATTTTGAACAAGTTTTGGGATGTACCCTGGTTTGCAGGTGGATTTCTATGGAAATGGCATTTGAAAAAAGATGCTGGCGGATTGAAAGATCCTAATTTTACTCCACAAGGCAAGCCAGCACTAGAAGTCATTACTAAGTATTATAAAAGTCATACGAGGCACTCAGTTGCTATTAAATAAGGGCTAGCATAGTTATTGCACTATTCGAGTTAGATGCACTATCTTTAGGGTAATCAAACATCCATTTATGACTCAAGATTCAAAGAATAGTGTAGAAAATACACTAAAAGAGTTAGGTAAAAAAATTGACCAATTAATTGAAGAATCAAAAGAGGCATCTCTAGAATTGCGGGAAGAACTAGACAAAACCATTGCCACCTTAAAAATAAAGAAGGAGGCGTTAGAGGTCATTATCAGGGATTATCAAGAGCGCAAAAACTTCCGACAAGCCAAGGGGCATTTTGCTTCAGCATTGTTTGAACTTAAAAAGGCTTTTCAGGCATTGTTTTCAAAAAGAGACGTTTAGTTATTAAAATGCCTCCTGAATAGCAAAGTAAAAAGCATGTTGTCCGTTGTCCGAAAAACCTAAATCTAGACGCACATTTAAAGGTTGATGCTTCATTACCTGAAATCGACCACCAATACCATAGGTAGCGCGCATATTTTCAACGTCAAATTCAGAAAAAGAATCAAATACCTGACCTACAGCGGCGAATAAAACCCCACCAATTCGCCAAAATAAATGCTGCCGACCTTCTATTTGACCATAGATGGCATTTTTATCTGTATACAAGTTGCTATTTTCAATGCCTCGCAGATTTCGTTTGCCACCTAGTTTTGATAGTTTGAAAAAGGGGACATCTCCGTAGTTCAAATTGGTCAAAAACTGAAAGGCAAGTACACTGTTGTCATTAAACAATCTTTGGTATTGGCGATAATCAAAAGAATAATTACTGTATTGATATTGACTACCGGTCATTGGACCGTACCAAAGCGCACCGATCCGAATGTATTTTCCTTTGGTAGGATAGAGGTTATGGTTTCGGCTATCCATGACAAATCCCAAACCCAAACCCATCACCCTTCCCCCATCAATCCCAATGGGATGTTCGGTTGCCAATAATCCATTTTTTTTAATATCCTGTATGTCATCATATTCAATATCAAACAATAGACCTCCAAAATGAATGGAATTTCTGGACTTCATGAGGGATCCGTTGGTATTAAAGTATTGGCGCGTATAAAGTTCTTTGGTATCGGGACTTGTTCCGGTACCAACACCAAAAAAGTAATCTGGGAAATTCAAAAATTCACTGTCCATTAACCATCGAAGGTTGTTTTTTAAATAGAATTGAGCATCTACACCAATAGTCAATTGATTTCTTATGCTGTAAATGATTTTCGGGGTGATTAAGTTAGGCCGTGATGATTGAGTCGTATCAGGGTTTTTATTAAACACTAAAAATGCCATAACCCCAAGCTGAAAGGAGGTTTCTGGGCTATAGGCTATTGCCGGATAAACCGCGAAATTGGGTTTGATTTCGGTTGTGTCATTGACTTGTGCAGACGCCATTAAGGATGCCATAACGCACACAATAGGGGTGATTATTTTCCGATAACGATAAGGTATTAATGCTATTCCTTTCAATTAACAATATCTTTAAAGGGTATCAGCAGGGAAGATAACAGGAAAGGGTATAACCTTCCTAGGTTAACTTAAGAGATACCTTGGCTATTTATTTATTTTAACAGCGGGATTACCGAAAACTGTTTCGTTTTTACCTACATTGGCTATAACCACAGATCCCGCACCGATACGCGCCCCGGCTTTGACAGTGATCCCTGAAACAATTAAAACACCCGTTCCGATAAATACATTTTTTTCAATAGTTACTCCGGCATTAATCACTGACCCCGAGCCGATTTGAACAAAGTCTTCTATGATGGCATCTTGCTCAATAATCACACCAGTGTGGAGCATACAATGACTACCAATGATAGCATTGGCACCTATTGTCACTCCAGCATTGATGAAGTTTCCATGGCCTATTGTTGCAGAGGGGGCTACTGATGCTGTTTTATGCAGGGCATTGATAGGCATCACTTTGCGACCATCTATGAGCATATCTGTGAGGTCTTTGCGGATATTGTTATTATCTGTAGCGATGAAGGCTTCACATTTTTGTCCAATGAGCTTAAGAAAGCCATGATCATCAGGAGCCCCTAACACAGGGATGTCATTAATGGTTTGGTCATGCGTAGTTTTGTCCTCGTCTAAAAAGCCAAAAACGATGATATCATTACTTTGCAATATTTCAAGAGCGCTCTTTGCTATTCCCTTTGCTCCAAATATTATAACAGGTTTATCCATAATTTCTATTGAGTTCGCGCAAAGGTACCTCTAGCAATTCTTTAATGAAAGCAGTTAAAGGTCTAGGGCATTTATTCCGCCAGTGACTCAAATCACCATTTCTTATACCTTTCAATAGCTTGAGACATGGCTTGTTGTAATTCTTCAGCAGCCTTGGCGGCATATTGTGCAAAATCTATACCATCATTGGCGTAAATAATGTTTCTGGCCGAGTTAATGAGTAATCCACCTCTGTGATTAAGGGCAGTTTTACAAACTAAATTCAAGTCACCTCCCTGTGCCCCAATGCCTGGAATAAGTAAAAAATGATTGGGAAGTACTTCCCTTATGTTACTGAGTGTTTTAGTTCTCGTGGCACCGATTACGTACATCATGTTTTGCTCTGATCCCCATTGAGCACTCACTTCTATGACACGCTCATACAATTTTTGCTTTGAGTCAGCGAGGGTTAATTCCTGAAAATTCAAGGAACCTGCATTTGAAGTAGAGGCTAAGAGAATAACCCATTTTCCTTTATGATTAAGAAAGGGCTTGACGGAATCTTCTCCCATGTAAGGGGAGACTGTAATAGCGTCGAAATCCATTTCTTTGAAAAATGCCGATGCATATTTATTGGAAGTATTGCCGATATCGCCACGTTTAGCATCGGCAATAGTGAATACATCTTTGGGTAAGTAATCGATTGTTTTTTTTAATGCCTGCCAGCCATACACGCCTAATGACTCATAAAAGGCCGTATTTGGTTTATAAGCAATTGCAAATGGTAAGGTCGCATCGATAATAGCTTTATTAAACTCAAAAATGGGGTCTTCCATTTCAAGTAGGTGCTTTGGCATTTTATCAAGATCTGGATCTAGCCCAACGCATAATAAGGATTTTTTTGTCTTTATTTTTTCAAATAATTGTTGCTCTGTCATACCTATTGGATTTATCTGAAATCAATAAGCTCTACTCCAGGGTATTGGGAAAGGTCAAAGGTGAAAAAGTCATCATTGAGATCTGATCGATCCCTTAGTTGATTGATTACATATTCAAATTTATTTCCGGAGTCTTCAAAAATCACAAAGCCGAGTAAATCAATCGATGGAGATATGCTCATACGTATTTTATAAAAGTTCTGCGAACCTCTTTTTATGGGTTCCAAATCTACTACCCAATTGCCTTCAGAATCATTTTCGTTTAATCCATACTTATAGCCTTGCTTGTAGAGATTCCAGATGTTGTTCAAAGAAATTTCCTCCTCTTCTGGGTCGTATAGGGTTACCGTCACTTCTTTAGCCTCTTGGTTGTAGGACCAAATATTTTCACTATCATTAAAAATAATTTGTCCTGCGATCTCTAATCGGTATTTGTCTCCTTTGACATGGATAATCCCTTCAATATTTTCATTAATATTTGACGCTTCATTAATTAGATTTTGATTAAATCCGGAAGTAAAAGCTTTCTTGCCTTGATATTTTTCACTCATTTTCTCCAGGAGTACTTCGGCTTCTGGATCGAATTGTGCCAAAACTTTTGTAGCGCCCAAAAAAACAACGAATAAGAAAATTATATTTTTCATCTTTTATTTTAATAACGAGTTTGATTGTTTATTTAAGTCAGCCAATTTCTGTTCTAAACTGTATTCATCACTGATCAAGACGTCTCTTGCCTTACTACCTTCAAAAGGGCCGACAATTCCGGCCGCTTCCAACTGATCAATTATTCTTCCTGCACGATTATAACCCAATTTCATTTTTCTTTGAATTAAGGACGTGCTTCCTTGCTGATGTGAAATAATAAGTCTGGCGGCATCATCAAACATTGCGTCTCTTTCTGATAAATCAAGGTTTGCAAGTCTTGTATTCTCCTCGCCAACGTATTCAGGCAGCATATAAGCTGACGAATAGCCATTTTGCTCGCTAATGAAGTCGCAAATATTATCAACCTCAGGCGTATCTAGGAATGCACATTGGAGTCGGATCATTTCCGATCCCATGGAGAGTAGCATATCACCCATTCCCACCAGCTGTTCTGCACCCCCTGCGTCCAAAATAGTTCTAGAATCAATTTTTGAAGTCACTCTGAAAGAAAGACGCGCAGGGAAATTAGCCTTAATAATGCCTGTAATGACATTTACGGAAGGTCTTTGCGTGGCGACTATTAAATGAATACCAATGGCTCTGGCAAGCTGGGCGAGGCGGGCGATTGGCATTTCGACTTCTTTACCTGCCGTCATAATTAAGTCAGCTAGTTCATCTATGACTAAGACAATGTAAGGGAGGTAGCGATGGCCTTTTTTAGGATTGAGTCGTCTATTAATGAATTTTTTATTGTACTCTTTTAAATTCCTGCAACCAGCGTCTTTCAATAGGTCATACCGAGTATCCATTTCAATACATAATGAGTTCAGGGTATGAACTACTTTGGTAGTATCTGTGATAATGGCTTCTTCTGTATCTGGTAATTTGGCTAAAAAATGTCTTTCTAGCTTATTGAAGAGAGTTAGCTCAACTTTTTTTGGATCTACTAGTACTAATTTTAGTTGAGAAGGATGTTTTTTGTAGATTAATGATGCCAAGATAATGTTGAGTCCTACCGACTTTCCTTGACCAGTAGCTCCAGCCATCAATAAATGCGGCATCTTGGTTAAATCAGTTATATAGACCTCATTGGAAATCGTTTTGCCGAGAACTATTGGAAGTTCAAAGTCAGATTTCATGAATTTTTCGGTGCTAATTACGGATCGAGCACTGACCATTTCCCTATTCTTATTGGGCACTTCGATACCGATAGTTCCTTTACCTGGTATGGGTGCGATGATTCTAATACCCAATGCAGCAAGGCTCAGTGCGATATCATCTTCTAGGTTTTTTATTTTTGATATTTTAACACCAGCTTCTGGAACAATTTCATAAAGCGTGACGGTTGGGCCGATGGTTGCTTTGATACTAGAAATACCAATTTTAAAATTGATAAGGGTACTTACGATTTTGGTTTTATTTGATTCTAACTCTTCTTTGGTGACTTTTACGTCTTTAGTAGGGTATTCAGTAAGAAGCCCAATCATTGGGTATTTGTATTTCGGCAAATCCAAGGTAGGGTCATAATTTTCCGTCAGGGCCGCGAATTTTTCTTCTGTAGGAATTTCTGCAACTTCTAATTCTAGATCATCCTCCAGTTCCGGAAGGGTCAGCTCAATCTCGGTGTTCGGTAGTTGATCAAGAAGTTCATTCTCTTCTAAAACTAAATCCTTAATTTCTTTTGGATCGAATTTTTCGTACGATTCATTTTGTTTAATCGTCCAGTCGGTTGTATCTAACTCATCCTCCAGTTCGACTTCCTCTTTGACTTTCGCCAAAACGGCATTCAAGTCCTCATTTTCTAATATGTTTTCATTAGCTTCAGTTGACTCGTTTTTTTTGAAAAAATACAATGGTTTGGACATCCATAAGTTGAACCTTTCTAGCGAGGATAAATTCGAAATATCGAAAAAATACATATTGAATACGGCAAATGAAAAAAGGATTAAAAGGATCGTTCCCCATCCCATGAAGCTATTAATGACCAGTGCCAATTCGTAGCCTATACCACCGCATAAAAAACTCAGAATCCCCGGATTGGTCATAGTTAGTACAATATATCCCAACAAAAGAGGCGTCCAAATAAGATAGAATAGCGAGAAAATGAAAAAAGATGGAATTTTAATGAGTTGTCGGTAACCCAATATGTTGGCGCTTACATTTATGAAGAATAGAGGGATCAAAAAAGCGACTATCCCAAACCAATTAAAAATGAAATAATGAGCTGAAATGGCCCCAAGAAGACCGAATACATTGGCTACTTCTTTTCCGGATTCTTGAATAGAGGTTTCTAAAAAAGCATTCACTACACTTTGATCTGCTTGGCCGTTGCTTAGATAGGAGATGAACGAGAACAGCAAAAATAAGGAGCTCAACAATACCCCAAAGCCCATTGTAACGTGAAATTTTCTATCCGAAAAAATCGTTTCATTAAATTTAGAAGATTTTTTTTCCTTCTGCTTAGGCTTAAAAATATTTTCGCTCATGTTTCTTAGTACAAAAATAGCGGATTTAGTTATTATCCGCTAGCTTAATCAAGGCTTCATTTATATCTTTAACCAATTTCGGTCCTTGGAAGATAAATCCAGAATATATTTGAACAAGGTCAGCGCCTGCGCTTATTTTTTCAATAGCACCCTTAGGATCATTGATTCCCCCAACCCCAATAATAGTGATTCTCTTATTTTTTGATCTTAATATTCGAATAATTTCGGTAGACCTAGAGGATAAAGGCGCCCCGCTGAGTCCGCCGCTTCCCATCGCGTCAATAGCATTTGAATCAGTCTGTAATGAGGCCCTAGACAGGGTGGTGTTGGTGGCGATAATGCCGTCCAGTTGCGTGGCTTCACATATCTCAAGAATATCATTGAGTTGTTCATTAGATAAGTCGGGCGCGATTTTCAATAATATTGGTTTGGGTGCGTGTTTTTTTCGATTTCTTATTTGCACAGACTCAATAAGTGCCGACAAGGGGACTTTATCTTGAAGTTCACGCAAATGGGGTGTATTAGGTGAACTTACGTTGATTACGAAATAATCGACGTGGTCATAGAGGCATTCAAAGCAGGCAATATAATCTGAGGCTGCCTGCTCGTTGGGGGTGTCTTTGTTTTTCCCAATATTTCCACCAACAATTAAGTTATGTGGTCGTTTCTTAAGCTTTTCAAGCGCTTTTCCCATCCCATCATTATTGAATCCCATCCGGTTGATTAATGCATTATCTTTTTTTAACCGAAATAATCGGGGCTTAGGGTTGCCGTTTTGTGGCTTAGGGGTGATGGTGCCGATTTCAATGAACCCGAAGCCAAATGCGGATAATTCATGGAGGTAGTCTGCGTTTTTGTCGAAGCCTGCGGCAAGCCCTACAGGATTTGGGAAGTGAATTCCCCATAGCGATTTTTTAAGTTGGTGATTTTTGACAGTGAATATCCGTCGTACCAAATGGTTGACTCCGGGTATTTTAAATCCTATTTTTAGAACCCCCATCGTGAACGAATGGGCACTTTCGGCGGGCAATAGGAATAATATATTTTTTAAAAAACGATACATTAACTACGTGGATGAAATTCCTTTATGACTTGCTTTAAATAGTCTCGATCTAAGTGGGTATATATCTCCGTGGTCGTGATGGATTCGTGTCCGAGCATTTCTTGTACTGCTCGTAAATCGGCTCCGCCTTCAATCAGGTGCGTGGCAAAAGAATGCCGGAAGGTATGCGGGCTGATATTTTTGTTTATTCCGGCCCTTACGGCCAAAGCTTTAATCAAAGTAAATACGGCAACTCTTGAGATCTTTGATCCGTGATGATTTAAAAAAAGACAGTCCTCATCGCCGGTCTTTATCGCGCAGTGATGACGAACCTGACTTTGGTAGATTCCTATAAATTTAATCGCACTTTTCCCGATAGGTGTCAATCGTTCTTTATTACCTTTTCCGATGATACGAAGAAACCCAATATCATCATAAATATTACTAATTTTTAAATTAATTAATTCTGAAACTCGTAGCCCAGAGCTATAGAGTGTCTCGATCATGGCACGATCGCGGTGACCTCCAGATTTACTCATGTCTATGGCGGTGATTAATTGATCAATTTCATTTACACTTAAAGTATCTGGTAATTTCCTACCTAATTTGGGGAGTTCCAATAATTCCGATGGATCATTTGTAATAAAATTTTCATAGGAAAGAAATTTAAAAAATCCTTTGATTCCAGATACAATGCGTGCCTGAGAGTATGGAGACAAGCCTAAATCGTTGATATATTTAATAAATTCCACCAAATGTTTTTGCTCAACTTGTAATGGGCTTAGGTTCTTTTGAATAATTTCAAAAAACTCCATTAATTTCGTAACATCTCTTAGATACGCTTCAATAGAATTAGCGGCTAAAGCTCTTTCGAGCTTTAGGTAATTTTTGAACTGTTTGATATAGAGATCCCAACTCATCGGAAGCAAAAGTAATCAGGACATGCAAATAGCAATCATTAACGGACCAAATTTGAATTTACTCGGAAAAAGAGAAACTTATATTTATGGAAAGCAAGATTTTGCTTCTTATTTTGAGCAGCTTAAAATACAATTCCAGGAGATAGAATTGAGTTATTTTCAATCCAATTCAGAAGGAGATTTAGTTTCAAAAATTCAAGAAATAGGGTTTACCATTGACGGAATTATTTTGAATCCCGCAGCCTACTCCCATACGTCGATAGCCATTAGAGATGCTATTGCTGCGATTAAGGCGCCAGTAGTGGAGGTGCACATTTCAAATATTTATGCGCGCGAACCCTTTCGCACCCACAGTTATATAAGTTCAGTTGCTGTGGGGGTCATCAGTGGTCTTGGACTCAAAGGATATGAACTGGCGATTGAATCTTTGTTAACGAAATGACGCCCATTTCGTTTTATCCTGGCCCTTCGACGGTTTATGCGGAGACACCAAGGTGGGTTCAGGAAGCTTATGATTGTGGAATCTTAGCCGCAAATCATAGAAGCAATGCTTTTATGGATCTTTCAAAAGATACTAAGCAAGTACTTAGAGACAGACTATTGATCCCAGTAGATTATGAAATTCTTTTTATTTCCTCTGCGACAGAGGGATGGGAGGTGTTGACCCAATCACTCACCCGAGAGGTTAGTCAGCATTTCTATAATGGCGCATTTGGTCAGAAATGGGCGTCCGTTGCTGAAAACCTTGGTGCCGATATCCGGAAAGTACCTTTTGAGATTGGACACTCACTCCCGGCACATAAAATAGATCCTAAGGCGGAATGGTTGTGCGTGACCGCATGCGAGACTTCCAACGGAACGATGATCGATGAAACATTACTAGCCGCGCTTGCCCAGCAGCGCGAAGACCATCAATTGATTGCAGTGGATGCCACATCAGCACTTGGGGGTATTTTTTTAGATTTTCAGTTAGCTGATTACTGGTTTGGTTCTTGTCAGAAATGTTTAGGGCTACCTGCTGGTCTGGGCTTGCTCATCGTATCGCCAAGGGCAATGGCTTATGCTGAATCATTGGGAGAACGGGCTCATTATAATAGTTTTTTGACTATGCTAAAGCATGCCAGACATGAGCAAACTCATTATACGCCCAATGTGTTGAACATCTACTTGCTTTGGAGCGCGCAGCAGGCGGCAGCATCCATTACCTTGGTGGAGCAAAAGCTTCGTCAAAGAATGACCATTTTATCTAGTTTGATCTATAATAAAGAGGAGCTGCATTGGCTAGTGGATGATGAGTTTTTGAGATCTCAGACGGTAGCCACCATCAAAGCGCCAAATGTATCAAAGATGAAAGCATATGCCTGTGCTAATGGAATTTTAGTAGGAAATGGTTATGGAGAATGGAAAGAAAGTACGTTTAGAATCGCCAATTTCCCCGCTATAGCAGATGTCCAATTTGATTTATTATGTGAAGTAATCAAAGGAAGCTAGGCGCTGCCATAATGATCAAATAATTATAGTCAACAAGGGAAAAAATTGAGATGATTACAATCTATACGGACGGAGCAGCAAAGGGAAATCCTGGAAATGGTGGGTATGGGGTTATTTTAGATTATCGAGGCAAAAGAAAAGAATTGTCACAGGGGTACCGCATGACCACTAACAATCGCATGGAACTGCTAGCCGTCATTGCAGGGCTAGAAGCGATAAAGAAGAAGGGATGGGAAGTAGAGGTCGTCTCAGATTCAAAATATGTCGTGGATGCGGTAGAAAAAAAATGGCTTCAAGGATGGGTGGCAAAGGATTTTAAAGGAAAAAAGAACAGTGATCTATGGAAGCGTTATTTGCTAGTGGCAAAGGGTCAGAAAATTCGGTTTAAGTGGATCAAAGGGCATGCTGGGCATCTTGAAAATGAGCGATGCGATCAATTGGCTGTTGCAGCGGCAGAAAGTGATCAGTTTCTTATTGATCATGAATTTGAACGTTTGAGGGATGCCGAATGATTATTTTGAGTTTAAACAGTTTCGTGTTAGTCAGGCCCTAAGCGGTATGAAAGTAACGACAGAGGGTTGCCTATTTGGCGCCATCATTGATGCGGGCAGTACACGCAATTTACTGGACATTGGGGCTGGTACTGGACTATTAGGATTGATGCTTGCTCAGCGAATCTCTGCCCTCATTGACTGTGTTGAGATTGATGTGGGAGCGGCTAAGGATCTTGCGGAAAATATCGAGGCAAGCCCTTGGGCCAACCGCATAACGGCCTACCATGAGGCCATACAAAACTATGCTTTGCGTCCTGAATTGGTCTATGATACGATTGTGTCTAATCCACCTTTTTTTGAAAATCACCTTCCCTCGAAAAATGCAAAAAGGCAGCAAGCCCTGCATCAAGACACATTGTCTATGGAGACACTCGTTGACATTGCCCAGGGATTGCTTCAACGGACGGGTCATTTTTGGGTGCTTTATCCGACGCATGAAAGTCTCCTTTTCAACCGCTTGGCAATTCAAAAGGGCTTCTGTCTTAATAGACAGTGGGATATTTTTCATAAACGAGGGGATCAAAAAATATGGAGACAAATTTCTTGCTTTAATTTTATCGAGCAACCTTCGTTAGTTGAGACGTTAGCAATTCGAGAGGAGTCGGGTTCGTACACACCTGAATTTCAAGAATTGTTGGGTCCCTATTATTTTTACTTATAGATTTTAAGAAAAACAATCCTGTAAACTTATTTGACGGACATTTGACGCTCTATAAATTGAAATCCCATGCTTTCTAGTTCAGATAAGACCGGTTCGTAGATTTCTTTAATAGTGGGCACTTGAACCCCTGTAACGTTTAGTTTATTTTGTAAAATCAACTTGGCAGTCACCCCTAATGGTAGTCCTACTGTCTTGCTCATGGCCGTATGCAGTTGACTTTCCCCTTCCACGACCATATGCGCTTGAATTTGTTTGGGTTGTCCGTTGTCTAAATAATCAAATTTATGCCACATAATGATCATGTCACGATCCTTACCGGTTAAGGTCCATTTCTTTTTAAGTATGTGCTCGAGAATTTGGGCAGGCGTGCCTTCCTTGAGTCCAATTGGCGTATCTTCAAAAAGCCCTAGCCATTTAAGTTTATACATCTCATCAGATTCCATTCCGATGTTTAAATATTGAGCCAGTTTTAGTTCGACCGAGTCGTCTGGATTGTATTGTAAAAATGAATTGATGAACTGTCGATGGGTCATTTCTGAGACCTGCTCTAGCTGATAGCTATCATCAGTGGCACCCAATTGCACAAAAACATCCCAGCCTTTGCAAAACCCAGGTCTTCTTAGAGTGCCTCGGTACAGCGTCTTAATGCCCCGTAGGTTGTAAGTATCTATATAATTCAGTGAGTCTCTATTGGCGTAGCCTTCGAAATAGCCATATTCAGGGATATGGATGACTTCGGTGCGCTGAAAAAGTTTATGATAAGGAATGAATTTATATTTTCCTTGTTGAATAAATTTAACTACCCCCATTCCAGCCAAGACGACATTTCTTGGATTCCAAGTAAACTTATAGTGCCAGGGATTATCTGTCTTCAAGTCATCAACCAGTAAGCCACCTGTAAAGGTTTCGAACGAAGTCAATTGATGACCGGCTGATTTGATCTGATCCAATACTTTCATTGCAGACATATGGTCTACTCCTGGATCTAAGCCCATTTCCATAATACAGCAAGCGCCTTTTTCTTGAAATAACCGAGATAAATTTTTTATTTCAGCTGAAACATAAGAGGCAGTGAGCATGGAAATACCAAAATTGGCACAAATAAGGGCCACATGAATATGCAATGAAGCAGGTAGCATGCTGATGACCAGATGAGCGTCTATTAATTTGGCTCGCGCATCCGTGGCATCTAAGATATCAAATGAAATTACTTGGGCATTTGGAAATTTATTTAATGCGGTTTCGGGTTCTTTTTCTCCAATGATAATTTGCCAATCATTTTTTTTACTTTCTTCAATGAGGTATTCGATTAACGTGGTTGATGACCTGCCAGCTCCTAAGATGAATATACGTTTCATTTTGATGGGGTGAAATGATGATTATTTTTTTCTGTTTAAGATCGTCGAAGATGCTTGTGCCAGCGGCATCACTACCATGTCTGCAATAGTCACATGCTTGGGCCTGCTGAGCACAAAAGAGATACATTCCGCTATGTCTATTGCCTGTAGTGCTTCTATTCCTTCATACACTTGTTTGGATCTTTCGCCATCACCTTTGAATCTAACCATTGAGAATTCAGTTTCCACCAGACCTGGCTTTATTTCGGAGACCTTGATGTTATATGGATTTAAATCCATGCGCATGCCTTTGGTGAGCGCATCGACAGCAAATTTCGAGGCATTGTATACATTGCCTCGTGGATAGACATCGATTCCCGCCGTCGATCCGATATTGATGATATTACCTTCTTGTTTAGCAACCATTTGGGGAATGACGGCTCTTGAAACATACAACAATCCTTTTACATTGATATCTATCATGGCATCCCAGTCTTCCGTACTGCCTTCATGGATATAATGTAATCCATGTGCGTTTCCGGCATTATTAATAAGTACAGAAATACTTCTCCAAGTGTCATCTAAGCCTTCAATGGCCGCTTTTACAGCTCCTTGATCACGGATGTCAAAGTTGAGACAAGTAACGTCAGTTTTCATTTTCAATACGTTAGCCAATTTGTCTAGACGATCTTTTCTTCGACCGCAAATAATCAAATGGTATGAATCGGCTAGTGCCAATGCAGTAGCTTCTCCAATACCGCTGGTAGCGCCAGTAATAAGTGCTATAGATTTCATGTTTTAATAGTAATGTTTAGGGCAATAGATCAGATTTATTATTGCGTTTTATAATTTATTTTTTCTTCTTTTGAGGTATGAAGGGCCGCCTTCAAAGGAAACATATGCCGTGATATTATGAGTGGTTAATCGGTTCAATCCGATATTGAAATCATTAATATCATCGGACAAAAGATTTCTAAAACCAAAAGAATAGCGAATCTCGGGGGAGAACTTGAATAGTTGATAGAAAATATCACAACCCATCCCTAACTCTAAACTTAGGTTGAAGTTTTTAAGCTCTAATTTCTCCGTAATTTTCACTTTATCTCCGTTTCCTGCAGCCTCAATTTGAAAGTTGGGGCCACCAATTAGGTACAGATTTAAATTCCCTCTTCGAGTAGATTTATATTTAAATAACAAGGGCAGCTCCATCATAGTTGCGTCCTTCAGCTCTTTTTGATTGGGTTGCCCGTCTAAAAAGCGATAATTTAGGCCATATTCATAAAAGCCGATGGTCGGTAGTAATCTGACGCTGAGATATTGCAATAGGTAGAAATCGACAACAAAGCCTAGTTTAAATCCGAAATAATTCCCAGGAATAATGGAATGAACACTGTCCATTGCTGGAGTGACAAAATAATCATTGTATTCAATCCGATAATCTGAATTGTGAACACCTATCAAAAATCCATAATGAATCCACTGCTCATCATAGTCCCACAAATTGTCATAGCTTAAGTTTTGAGCATGCAGTTTACCTATGCTCAAAAAAAAGACTATAAACGTTATTTTGTACCAGTGTAGATGGAACTTATACCAAGTGTTTGAGGTCTGCATTGATTATCGTGAAATCCAATTTTTTCTAAAATTTTTAAAAAAGCGGCGCCATCAGGAAATGCCTGGACTGAGTTAGGTAAATAGGTGTACGCAGCATTATCTTTTGAAACCATTTTACCGATTTGTGGTAATATCCAGTTAAAATAAAATTGGTAGAGTTGCTTGAACGGAAATAATTGAGGTTTTGAAAATTCTAAAATCACCATCTGTCCGCCAGGCTTTAATACTCGAAACATATCACAAAGGCCCTTTTCCAAGTGTTCAAAATTCCTCACACCAAAGGAAACGATTACGGCATCAAATATATTGTCTTCAAAGGGTAATCCTTCGGAATCGCCACTTAGGAGTTCAATTTTATCATTTAATCCTTTTCTTGTTAATTTCTCCCGCCCAACGGCGAGCATGCCCTCGCTGATATCGACACCTATTATTTTCTCTGGATTCAGGGAAAGAGCTTCAATAGCAAAATCCGCAGTACCAGTAGCGATATCCAAAATGAACTTTGGTTGATGTTTCTTGAGTAATTTAATTGCCCGTCTTCTCCATAGGATGTCGATTCCGAGGCTCAGGAAGTGATTGAGAAAATCATATTTGCCGCTAATGCTATTAAACATCTCTGCAATCTGATCTTTCTTACTTCCATCCTTATCTTTGTAGGGTAGTACTGTCATATTGTTCACAATATTAATTGATGCATAACTTGTTTCATCAATTCAAAGATTTTTTTTAAATGGATTTAATTAAATCAGCCGAGTTTATAAAGAGTAGCGCGATCCTGTCGGAATGCCCTGAGGTCAATATGCCCGAATTTGCTTTTATTGGAAGGTCAAATGTAGGCAAGTCTTCATTGATTAACTTTTTGACAAACAGAAAACAGCTCGCGAAGGTTTCTGTTAAACCTGGAAAAACGCAATTAATAAATCACTTCTTTATTGACAAGAGTTGGTATTTGGTTGATCTTCCAGGTTATGGATGGGCGAAGGTTTCTAAAACCGAAAAGGAAAAGTGGAGGTTAATGATCAATGAATATTTACAACTGAGAGAAAACTTACATTGTGTTTTTTTATTAATAGATTCGCGGCATGAGCCACAAGCCATTGATTTGGAATTTATGCGCTGGTTAGGCGAAAATGAAATCCCATTTGTGATTGTTTTTACCAAAACAGATAAACTGAGCAAAACCCAACTTCAAAAAAGTCTCTCTCATTATAGAGAAGTGTTGAGTGCTGAGTGGGAAGAATTGCCTGTTCAATTTGAAACGTCAACGGTAAGCAATTTGGGTAAGGAGGAATTAATAAATTATATCAGACAAATTCGGAATAAATAATAGGCGTTGGCAGGCGTCAGAACTTTAACTACTTTTGTGTTGAAAAAATCAAAATATGGAATTTAGTAAAATAGCTGCCTTGTCGGGCAAGTCGGATTTGTTTAGGGTAGTGAGTCCTACTAGGTCGGGGGTGATTTTAGAGGCATTGGATGATTCAAAACAACGCATAATGGCAGGCGCAAATGCAAAGGTATCTGTGCTTTCTGAAATTTCAATTTATAGTGTTGGTGATGAGGAGTCGGTTCCCTTGATTAAAATACTCAAAAATATTCATGAGAGTTATAACGGCGATACTGGGATAGATAAAAACGCAACACCCGATGAGCTAAAGGCTTTTTTTAAGACGGTATTAGCCGATTATGACGAGGATCGGGTCTATGTTTCTGACATCAAGAAAGTAGCTATGTGGTATCAGAAGTTAGTAGCTATTGATCCCCAAATCATTATCAAAGCCGAAATAGAGTCATCACGAGATCAAATTGAAGAGCCATCATAATTTCAAGGTGCGATAAATAACCTTACTATTGTTTTAAGGTTAAAAGTTTATCCATGAATTGTTGGTCTATCTTGCTTCTGTGAGAGGGTTCCAACTGCATGAAGTACTGTGTGGTTGTGTCATTGAGATGAATATGATTATCACTGAATATGATTTCTAAATGTTCATAGGGAATAAACCAGCCGATGGCTTCCAATTTAAACCTAAATCTGAGACCTATCCCACGTGGGCGAAGTTCGATATTACAATACTTCGTACTATTTCTTTGCGTTAGGTAGGGTTTAAAAACGTCATGGGATTGCTTAATGATTAGTTTTTGAGAACCAGAGCCGCGCATTTTTAAACTTTGCCAAAAGGTATATGAAGATCCTACAAAATTATTAATTTCATCTTCTTGTCGTTTGTCGTCGTAGGATATATTGAGAACCATGGGGTAAAGTTAATGGCTCTTGAGGCAACTTAAAAATAGCCATAATTGGGTATCAACGTTTTATCTATCCTGTGATTTTTACTTTTCGATCGGATCGGCTAATATTATGCTGATAACTTGTCAAAGGCCATGAATAATTTTATGATTACGCCTCATTCCGATTGGACCATTATTAAAACGTTGGATATGCATACGGGTGGTGAACCACTTCGTGTGGTGTTGGAAGGATTTCCAAAACTGGAAGGAAATTCCGTTCTGGAATATAGGGCTTACATTAAACAATATTATGATGCCCTACGGCGTGCCTTAATATTGGAACCCAGAGGTCATTCTGATATGTATGGTGTCGTGGTTACCCCAAGCAGTATAGGGGATTTTGGGGTTGTTTTCATGCACAATGAAGGATATAGTACGATGTGTGGTCATGCGATAATTGCCATGGTTCGATTGGCAGTAGAGGCCGGTTGGGTGCCGATGGTCTTTCCGGAAACCCAGCTCTTCATTGAGGCACCTTGTGGTTTATTGACTGCTTATGCGAGTATTGAAGCTGGCGCTGTGACGGGCGTGAGGTTTGAAAACGTACCATCATATGTGGTGGCACTAGATCAGTTTATTGAGATTGAAGGGCTCGGTAAGGTCAAATATGATCTTGCTTACGGAGGCGCGTTTTATGCCTTTGTAAGTGCAGCTGAGGTGGGTGTGTCCTGTGCCCCTGGGGGATACCAAGAATTAATTTCTATTGGTATGAAAATTAAACATGCCATAATGGATAGTGAGGTGGAGATAACACATCCTTTTGAAGACGAATTGAGTTTCTTATATGGTACTATTTTCATAGGTGAGCCGATGGCTTCTGATGCCGATAGCAGGAATGTATGTGTTTTTGCGGAAGGGGAGGTCGATCGTAGCCCAACCGGATCCGGTGTGTCCGCAAGAATGGCGATCCATTACGCCAGGGGTGAACTCAAAATAAATGAGTGGATGAAAATTGAGAGTATTATAGGCTCGCATTTTCGGTCATGTGTCAAGGAAATTGTTCCCTATGGCGATTATGAAGCAGTAATTCCTGTGGTTGAAGGAATGGCATATTACACTGGTAAAAATGAGTTCTGGATTGATCCGGAAGATCCTTTTTGTGAAGGGTTTATTTTAAGATAGGTCCGAAGTCGTCAGGATTATAATGGGGACAAAGCTGGGGATGTGTGATGTTGAGCAACGGGTATTTGTTATGATGTTGCCGGTTGTATACTTATAATTGTCATCTATCCTATTGCTTTGTTAAGACTTAATTTTTTATTATTACATTTATTGATATTTTAACAATATTAGAATTATGATTTTAGCAACAATTGATTGGATCATCATCGGAATTTTCTTTGTGATCGTATTGGCCATTGGATGGTGGGCGTCTAAGACAGCAGGGGATAGTTCAGAAGAATTTTTTCTTGGAGGTAGGGACATGCCATGGTGGTTATTGGGCGTTTCGATGGTGGCATGCACGTTTTCGGCGGATACCCCCAATCTTGTTACTGGATTTGTAAGGGAGAACGGAGTGGCCAAAAATTGGGCTTGGTGGGCCTTTTTAATTACGGGTATGGTTACGGTCTTTATATATGCACGCCTCTGGCGTAAGTCTAATATAAAGACTGATTTGGAGTTTTATGAAATACGGTATGGCGGGAAACTGGCATCTTTTTTAAGAGGTTTTCGTGCCCTTTATTTGGGGATATTTTTTAATTGTCTTATTATGGGCTCAGTAACCTTGGCGGCCATTAAAATTGGTGGTGTGATGCTAGGGTTGGAGCCGTGGGTAGTTGTGGTTGGCGCTTCTTTGGTTGTGGTAATATACGCTGCATTGGGCGGAATTAAAGGAGTTGTTTGGGCTGATTTCTTCCAATATGGTATAGCAATGTTTGGTGCTGTTTATGCTGCCTATGTCGCAGTAAGTCAACCGGAAATTGTTGAGATAGGAGGACTGAATGGTTTGATTAATGATCCACGCATTGCAGATAAGATTGGTGTATTTCCTGATTTTGGTGATCCAACAGTTTGGGTCCCCTTGTTGCTGATACCTCTTGCTGTTCAATGGTGGGCAGTTTGGTATCCAGGTGCTGAGCCAGGTGGTGGGGGATATATCGCCCAAAGAATGCTTTCAGCAAAGGATGAAAGAAATGCTGTGGGAGCCACGTTATTTTTTAATTTCGCGCACTATGCATTAAGGCCTTGGCCATGGATTATAGTCGCATTGGCATCACTGATTATTTATCCGGAATTAAGTAGTATTCAGGCAGAATTTCCCAATATAGATCCAAAATACTTGAAGGATGATATTGCCTATCCGGCAATGCTTACCAAATTGGATCACGGTTGGCTTGGCTTGGTCGTGGCTTCTATTATTGCGGCCTATATGTCAACTATTGGAACGCATCTCAACTGGGGTTCTTCTTATATAGTTAATGATTTTTATAAGAGATTTGTAAAGCCGGACGCTACTGAAAAACAAATGGTGACCATGGGAAGAATCTCGACAGTATTGTTAATGGTTTTTGCAGGTACCCTATCCTTGACTATTTTGGATAATGCGACAGAAGCTTTTAATATATTATTATTGACTGGTGCAGGTTCTGGAGCCGTATATATTTTACGCTGGTTTTGGTGGCGAATCAATGCTATAACCGAGATTGTGACAATGGTCGTGGCTACTGTAGTAGCCTTGATACTCGTGCTGGGTGTCGATGATGCTTCTGTGGCAACTGCTGTACTGGATGGCTTTACGATTAAGCTTTTGATAACAGTTTTTGTGGTGACGTTGTCATGGTTGGTCACTACGTTGTTGACTAAGCCAGAGAATAAGGAGACGCTGAGGAGCTTTTATCAACTAACTAAGCCGGGTGGTCCTGGGTGGAAAAAGGTTGTCGATGCAGCAAGAGCCGAAGGGGTTCCATGCGATGATGGTCAAGGGGTAACCTGGCAAATGCCTAAACAGATTTTGTTAGTGTTTATAGGTTGTTTGACGATTTATACTGCCTTATTTGGTATAGGGGGCCTGGTGTACGGAGAGATGTTTATTGGATTTGGACTATTGACATTGTCAGGTCTAGGTACTTATCTATTGTTTAGAATTATGGCTACGTTGAATTTGGACGTTTAAGGGCTAATTAGTAAAATGATAAAAATATCCGTGCAAACGGATATTTTTAGTAATATATTTTGTACAAATATCTATTATATATATTTATTGTTTATTAGTACAATTAATATTAGTTTTACCTCATGGAACGTAATTCAATTGGGGAGCTGGAGGAACTTGTATTGCTGATCATAGGAGCTTTTGGTTTGGGTGCGTATGCAAAGGTGATCCGTGAGGAAATTATTTCGAGGACTGGGCGTCATTTGGATGTTACTGCGATTCATTCTGTATTGAGAAGACTTGAGGAAAAATGCTTAGTGCTGTCATTTATGGGTGGCGTGACTAAGGATCGTGGAGGTAGGAGTAAACGGATTTTTAAATTATCAAGGTCCGGTCGTAGCGTTTTGGATGTTAGGGTTTTGACGAGAATGGAGTTGTATAAACAGTTGCTTACAGCCGAAAATGCAGTTAAGCAGGGGTAAGATATGGGTTTAACCACCTCTATTTATATAGGTATCTTTTTTGTATGTGTAGCGGGTAGATTTATTGAGTTTAAAGTGCCGTCGATATGGACTTGTCTTATATTTGCGACTTTATTAATTGGTAGGATTTATGAAACCAAGTTTAGTAGTGTTGGCCGCGGGCCTTGGTAGTCGTTATGGAGGGATCAAGCAGCTCGATGGTTTTGGTCCCAATGGAGAGCGAATTATTGATTATACGATTTATGATGCGATCAAGGTTGGATTTGGCAAGATTATTTTTGTTATTAGAGAACAGATTGCATCCGAGTTTAAAGAGGCGATCTTGGATAAATGGAAAGATCAAGTTGATTTTAGAATTGTCTTCCAAGAATTAAACTCGTTGCCCGTAGGGTACGAATTACCAGCAGGTAGGGTCAAGCCTTGGGGCACTGCCCATGCCGTTTGGATGGCAGAAAATGAGGTTAACGAGCCTTTTGCAATTGTCAATGCGGATGACTTTTATGGAAGAAATTCATTGGGAGCACTTGCTATGCATTTGTCAAGTCTTGACGATAAGAAGCTTTTGGGTTGTCTTGTTGGTTATGAGTTGGCCCGAACGGTAACCGAGAATGGATCGGTGTCTAGAGGTATTTGTACATTGGATAATCGGCAGTCCTTGACGAGTGTGGTTGAAAGGACGCATATTGTCCGTAATACCGATGAAAAGATATATTTTGATGAAAATGGCGTTCAAACTTTTCTTCCAAATGAAACCATTGTTTCTATGAATTTGATGGGCTTCACATCTCAGATTTTTTCAGAAATCGCCAAAGGATTCGAAGAAACGTATCTGGCTGGAAAAACGGATTTGAAGGCTGAGTATTACATACCCAAGGTGCTGAGTCGCCTGATTGCAAAGGGAATTCAGGTGCCCGTGCTTCCGACTATTGACAATTGGTTTGGCGTTACTTATACAGAAGACAAGGCATGGGTCAAAAAGCAATTACTTCAATTGGTTCGTCAGGACCAATATCCCAGTAATTTGTTTCCAGGATGAGGCACATCCTTGAACACTTTCAGATTCGTGGTGTGGTAACGAGCATTGAGCTATTTGGAAGTGGTCATATTCATACTACTTACGAGGTAGTAACGACAAAAGCCCATTATCTCTTGCAGAAAATTAATGATTCGGTTTTTAATGAGGTAGCAGCAATGATGTTGAACATCTATAAGGTAACCAATTACTTATCCGTTTCTTTTCCCAAATTAGGTTATGATAACCAGGAAACGCTGCGTTTAGTAGAGACCTTAAAGGGGCAATATTTTGTTCAAGTAACAGAGGGCTATTTTAGAATGTTTGATTTTAAATCGAACTTGAAATCTTTTGATATTCCCACTTCTGACGATCAGGTTTTTGAAGGTGCCAAGTCTTATGGCTATTTCCTTAAGGCGCTTGGCGAATTCGAGCCGGCAGAACTTGCTATTACAATTCCTGATTTTCATAATTTAGCCCATAGATTAGATCAATTTAATTTGGCCCTAAGTAAGCTGAAGCATGTGCCCTCGCATGAGGCAGCTCATGAAATGAAGATGGTCAATGAGCTGGCTGATAGATTACTACCTATTTGGTATTTACACAGTCAGGAAAAGGTCCCTATTAGAGTCACTCATAATGATACCAAATTTAATAATGTTTTGTTGGATGGTTCGAATCGTGGGCGATGCGTGATCGATTTGGATACGGTTATGCCAGGTATTGTCCACTATGATTTTGGGGATGGAATCCGTAGCACGGCAAGCACGGCAAAAGAAGATGAGAGTGACTTACAATTAGTGAATTTGGATCGAGAACGTTATCACGCATTTAAGGCGGGGTATATGGAGGGAGCCGCCGACATATTGAAGGATGAAGAAAAGGCATTTTTATCCTTAAGTGGCGCATATATGGCATTCATAATGGGTCTGCGATTCCTTACTGATTTTATAAGTGGCAATATCTATTATCGCATAGATTATCCTCACCATAATCTGGATCGATGTCGAAATCAGTTTCGTTTGACACATGAAATTCTTGCACAACGCAAAGATTTAAAATGATTGTAAAAGGCATCTTTTGCGTAGCTTCATGTCATGAATAAGTCAGGTTCATTGCGCCATTTGGCAGAATTACTCCTTGCTATTTTTGTAATGAGCAGTTCTGGAGCGCTTGGAAGATATCTTGATTTGCCTGTGCCCTTTGCGATTTGGGCCAGATGCGCCATTGCAGCAGTGGCACTTTTTAGTATTTTGCTGCTTTTCAATCAATCCATTCGGATACGATCTGCTGATCGGGTCAAACTAGTGTTACCTACCTTACTGATGGGAGCCCATTGGCTTACTTATTTTCATGCACTGAAGTTGTCTGGGGTTGCTGTTGGTATGTTGACACTCTTTACCTACCCATTAATGACCTCCTTACTTGAACCATTTATGCTCAAGATAAAACCAATTGGAAGACACATTCCATTGGCTTTTTTGGCGTTATTAGGGATTTATTTTTTAGTACCTGAATTTAATTTGGCCAATGATCAGACGCTGGGTGTTCTGTTTGGGTTAATGGCTGCTTTGACTTATTCGGTTCGAAATATTCTCATCCGTAAGAATATAAGTAATATTAGTGGAGTCCTTTCGATGGGTTATCAACTTGTAGGGTTGAGTGTTTTGCTCGCCCCTTCTATTTTCCTATTTCCATTAGATTTTCAAAACATCATAGTTAATAAAGGGCTGGCGCTTTTGAGCTTAGGCATCATTACAACAGCCATAGGTCACACCTTGTTTGTGAAAAGCTTTGGTTATTTCACGGTCACTACGGTGAGTATTTTAAGTAATTTGACACCCATTTTGGGGATTATCTTAGGTGCGTTGTGGTTAGGAGAAATTCCAGAAAGGGGTGTTTATTTTGGTGGAAGTATTATTTTGATGGTGACCATTATTGAAATTAAGATGACGGCAAATTCCAAATAAAGAAAGGAATAAGGGATCAAAAAAACACCGCGCCCATCTTCAAGTAGCCACTAAGGAAGTGTACCTTAGCTTAAGATTGGTCACCGAGCGCGATGAAAAAATAAAAGCACTAGGCCAGATTACGGAAAATATCCTACTTAAAAGAATAAAGAGATGAAACTTGACAAATGAACTGATTGGCCAAAATCGTTAATTGCTGCTAGGTCTTAGGTGGATCTTTTGGGTGGGCATGTGACTTTGTTAAAATCTGAAATTTCGTGGTTTTATATTTTTTAAATTTAAAATTGAATTTTCATTATCTCCTTGTTATTGGAGGGGGTTATCTAATGCCATTAGCAATTGCCTCATTTATTTATCTCCTAAGACAGGGATATGAAACCTAGCTATCTGAGATGGGGTATGCTCTTTTGACATGATCGCAGTTATCTCTTTAATAATGTCTGGATTTTCTGAGCTGACGTCTCTTTCTTCTCTAGGATCAGTCTTCAAATCATAAAGCTTTATATTTAAATTGTCTTCATGTAGTCGATGTCTAATCGCTTTCCAATGGTCAATGCGAACGGCTTGTTGTCCCCCGTATTCTGGAAATTCCCAATAGAGGTAGGGGTGCTTTTTTTGAGGCGCAGTAATTAATTCAGGAAGAAAACTGATCCCATCCGTTTCGATTTTCTTTGGAAAGCCTACCAAAGAGGCCAACGTTGGCATGACATCCCAAAATGCAGAAATATGATCGGAAATACTATTTGCTTTTATTTTACCTTCCCAGGCGGCAATCATAGGAACTCTGATGCCGGCCTCATGGGTATCGCCTTTGCCCCAACCTCTACCCGTTTTAAAGGGACCCGCACTTTGGAAATAATAGGGGTCAACGCCGCCAACATCATAGGTTGGTCCATTGTCACTTGTGAATATGATCAGCGTATTTTCATAGAGTCCAAGTTCTTTGAGTTTGGCAATCAGCTCTCCTACTTGATCGTCTAAATAGTTGATCATAGCGGCATAGGTTGCCCGTGGGTATTGGTTTGGGAAATATCCTTTTCCTCCAGGATAAGGGACCTCAGGTCCAATAATTTCTCGATATTTAGCCACATAGGATGAAGGTGCTTGCAAGGGTAGATGGGGCAGGGGCGATGCATAATAAAGAAAAAAGGGGGTTTTCTGATGTTCTTCTATGAATGCCAAGGCCTTCTCCTGAATCATCGCTGGCGCATAATCCATTTGCTCAAAGGCCAAATAAGCATTGGAGTTATTAGGATCAGCTAAGGAATCCAATATGGTGCCGGGCAGAATGAGTTCATTATTGAGCCCTATTTTATTTTGATTTTCCCAAAGATGTTTTGGGTATAGATTATGGGCTTGTCGCTGGCAGTTATACCCAAAAAAGTAGTCAAAACCTTGATGATTAGGATCGCCAAATGTGCCCGGAGCGCCCAATCCCCATTTCCCGACAATACCTGTGGCATATCCTGTCTCATGCAACATTTCAGCCAACGTAAAGGTTTCGGCAGGAATGGGTCGTTGACCTTCTAAAGTAGCATCAGCGACTACCGCGGCATAGTCCCATACATCCCCTCTTTCGTCCCATTCATCATTCCCTCTGATGTAGGCGTGACCCGCATGCAATCCTGTCAAGAGCATATACCTGCTGGGCGCACAAACGGGTGCACCACTGTAATGCTGGGTAAAGCGCATGCCCGCCCTTGCTAGGGCGTCAATATTGGGCGTTTTAATTATTCTCTGACCATAAATACCGAGCTCCCCGTATCCTAAGTCATCCGCCAATAGGTAGATAATATTTGGCGCGGCTACTGGCGTGTTATTTTGTGTACAACATAGACAAATGACAGATAAAAACAGCCAGAGCCATGGTGAGATACGACCGATTATCTTATTTTTATTATTCGTTTTCAGCATTTCCTGCAGTCAATAAATAAGTCATTAAATCAAAAACCTCTTGCTCATTGAGTCGGTTCAATAACGCAGGAAACATTTGAGATTGGGTGGCAGCGCGTTTGTTTTTAATATCGGCGATAGGGATTTTGGTCAAGTTGGTCGGCATTAATGGATTGATCATAAGAGAAAGGGTGTCATTGGCTTGATCGGTAATTTTCCCGACTAATTGATCCCCATTATTCAGCAGAATGAGGGTAAGCATGTATTGATCGGAAATTTCTGCACTAGGTTCAATAATGGCCTGGGCCATATCTTTGATCGAGAATCTAGTCGCCAATTGGGTCAATTCGGGGCCAATCGCACTGCCTTTACCTTGGATCATATGACAGGATTGGCAAAGCGCAGCTTCAAACATCTTAGCACCGTTTATGTGATTGGATTTGTGAGAATTCGTTTGCATTAAATTCACTACATCTTCAATCGACCAGTTTCTTCCGGGGCCTTCAGGAACTGGAAGGTCGGCCAATAAACTTTGTCCGTAGCGTCCAATGCTGGCTCCAGAAATCTCCTCAAAGACTATTTTGTTAGTTACTTCGACATGGCTGAGTGCTCTTTCTAGAATTTTAAGCAGGTACCCACGATAGCTATATCCGCCTTCACGATCCCAAAGACTATTGAATCCTGTGAAATATTCGTTTTGAAATGCTAGCGTCCATCCATACTGGTATCTTGAAAGGGCATCGGTTAGTGCGATTTTGTAGCTCTTAGGTCTTCTTTTACGCATATTCATGACCGTTTGGCCATACATGTCACTTCTCGCGGCAAGACTATCCGAAATCAATATTTTTAAATCCTCTTCACTTACTTGCGACCATAAATTCATTGTTTTTTCTAACCAAATAGGGTTTTGAGAATCAGTGAAAAAGAAGGCGATTTCTTCATTGAGATATTGATTTTCGCTTGGAAAAACAGGGCCCCATTGAGTTTCAAGCTCAGCGCGCTGCAGTGTTGAATTTCTAATACAAAGCAATCCTTGCGCACGAATGATCTTTAGTTGTGTGTCATCATCATGGAGGGGCAAGTCTATCTCTTTTAATAGATTAAATAGTTCAAATTGCAAGGATTGATTCTCAGAGCGAGCAACTGCCAATGCATATTCAATTTTCTGTTGGACAGGAGTCTCTTTTGTCATTAGCCCAGCCCATTTATCAACACCTTGATTTTCTAGAGCAATTCTTGCGCTAAAACGGATGTACCGATCCTCGCTGCCCAGTTGCGTCCAAATAAAATCGGTATCTGGAATCACTTGGGTATCTTGGTAGGTTTCTAATAATTTTCGAATTTGTTTGGGTTCTTGGAGTTCAGTTTTATCTAAGTTTTGATTAAGTGCATCATGCCAAACTCTGTATAAACCAGATTCCAACTTGCGGCCCCCAGTCGTGAAATACATGGCTCCATCATCACCAAACGTGAGGTCAGTTAGTGGCAGTGGAATGCCACTTAAAAATTCACTTGATTGTGCTTCATAACTAGCCCCTTTTGCTTCGAGTGAAATATGGTACATAGTTCCAAAACTCCAGTCGCATACAAATAAACCACTATTGAAGGGGGCTGGAAAACCTCCATTTTTAGCTGCTACTACCCCTGTAGGACTCCCTTGTCCAATAGCTAATATACCAGGAAGATTATCGGGGTAGTAGGCTGGCCATTTTCCTGAACCCGTACGCCAGCCAAATTCGGAACCTGCGGTTACATGACACACGCGAACGGGACGATACCAAGGAAGCCCCAAATCCCATTCCATGTCTGAATCAAATGTAAATAATTCACCATCTTCATTGAAAGCGATATCATAGGCGTTTCGATAACCAGAAGAATAGATTTCCCAAAAACTACCTAAACTGTCGGTTCGAGCGATCCAACCACCTGGAGCGGTTCGATCTTGCGCATGGCCATTGGGGTCTTTCATAGGCTCAAAAAGCCGATCTTCCTTCCAGGTAGTATTGGTCACGGCAGTGTATTCCTCAGGGAGATCCGTATGATTTCCTGCAATGACATAAATTAAATCATCAGGGCCAAGTTGTACGCCATGCGGCCCATGTTCTCCCCATCCATTGAGCTGCTTGAGAAAATGAATAGCATCTAAAACCCCATCGTTGTCTGTATCCGTTAGTCTGTATAGGCCGCTATTTTCAGTTTTCTGATCGCTCATCATCACATAAAGGCTGTTGTGAGCCCACAGTAATCCTTGCGCTTTTCCAAGATTCCCCAAGCTCAATGCTTCCACTTGGACAGAATCTTTGCTGCCAATACTTGGGATATTGAGCCAATAAATTTTTCCATATTGATCGGAAGCGACAAATTTTCGGCCTTTCACATGAGCAAGGGAGACCCAAGATCCCAGACTATCGACACTAGGGGATAGTAATTTTTCTATTTTGAAATTATCGAGGACGTCAACGTTTGTTTGATTGATATATTTGTCTTTACAGGCAATGAATAAGATTATTAGGGAGAGAAATTTAAATGAATTCTTCATATCGTTAATAAAAGTATCTGTTAATCCAAATGACTGTCGTTCTGACAATTATTTGATCCTATTTTTTTTGTTTAGGTATTTTAGGAATAATTACCTTTAATATCGTTATAATTATAGAATAAATCAATAAAACGCAAAATGAACACGAAAAATAGATTATTTTATGGTAGCTGTTTCGCCCTAATCACAACAGCACTTTCTTTTAGTATCCGAGCGGGGATTCTTCCGCAATTGGGCTTAGAGCTGGATTTGTCCGCGGAAGAATTGGGCTATATCAATTCGATGTGGTTTTTAGGATTCCCTATTTCCATGGTTATTGGAGGTTTGATTTATCATACGGTAGGAGGAAAAATAATCATGCAATTTGCTTTTTTCGCGCATGCATTGGGTATCGTTTTGACTATTTATTCTGGAAGCTACCTGGGTTTGTTATTGTCTACCTTGTTGATAGGATTGGGCAATGGCTGTACGGAAGCGGCATGTAATCCCATGATTGCAGATGCGTATGAAGGCAATCAAATGAGTAAAATGTTGAATCGGTTTCATATGTGGTTTCCTGGGGGCATCGTGGTAGGTAGCTTGGTTTCTCAGTTCATGACCGGTGCAGGATTTGGATGGCAGTTGCAGATTTGGGTTATTTTGATTCCAACTTTGGTTTATGCCTATCTGTTTTTTGGTCAAGCTTGGCCGGAAGCAAAAGTTAAAGATGCAGCACGAATTTCCGGTAACTTATCTGCAATGATTTCGCCATTATTTATTTTTATGATGCTTTGTATGTCCTTGACAGCAATCTCTGAATTTGGACCGCAGCAATGGGTAGGATTGATTCTTGCCAAAAGTGGTGCACAACCCATGTTGATTTTGGCACTTGTAACTGGATTAATGGCAGTAGCTCGATATTTTGGTGGAGAAGTCGTTCATAAATTTGATCAAACGGGAGTGCTGTTGGGATCCTCTGTTTTAACGACCATAGGTATTTATCTTTTTAGCACGCAGACAGGATCGATGGCTTATGTGGCAGCGATATTTTTCGCACTTGGCGTGGCGTATTTTTGGCCTAATATGATTGGGTTTGTGGCAGATAAAATCCCGAAGAGTGGTGCGTTGGGTATGTCCATTATTGGTGCAGTAGGTATGTTTTCAACTTCTATTTTTCAACCCATTATAGGTAGTTGGATTGATGCAGATAAGGTCGAAGCGGCGGCGTCTGGATTGATAGGAGACGAGTTGGAATTAGTGGCGGGTCAAGCTACCTTAGGTACTATGGTAATACTGCCTGCATTGCTCATTGTATTATTCACTTTGTTGCTGTTTTGGGTGCGTAGAATGAAAGTAGCCACGGCTTGATTTAGTCTCAATCTTCCGATATCTTTTTATAAAAGTACGCCTTATTTTCGGGGTGCTTTTATCTTTTCTCAAATAACCATTAAGGCTTGTTCCCAATCTGAGATTAAGTCTGCTATATTTTCAATACCTATCGATATTCTAAGCAAATTTGCAGGCGTCTGACTACTAGGCCCCTCTACTGATTTTCTGTGCTCAATAAGGCTTTCTACACCACCCAAACTGGTTGCGGTGGTGAACAGTTGAAGTTGTGTGCTGACCTTGACCGTTTGCGTTTCATCGCCATCAATAAGAACAGAGAGCATCGCTCCAAATCCGCCATGCATTTGTTGAGCTGCGATTTGATGATTGGGGTGGTATTTTAAGCCGGGATACAGTACCCGATGGATTCTTGGATGTTCTACCAACCAATCAGCCAATTTCTGGGCATTTTCCGTTTGTTTGGTGACCCTGAGGTGCAATGTTTGAATGCCTCGTGCGATAAGCCAGCAATCAAAAGGTGCAGGGATTCCTCCCCCATGCGTTTGAATAAGTTTTATACGCTCAGCGTGTTCGTCCTTTTCCTTGAACACGACACAGCCTCCCAAGACATCACTGTGACCCCCGAAGTACTTGGTAGTAGAATGTACCACGATATTTGCACCTAGATTCAGCGGGGTTTGAAGTATTGGTGTTGGCCAAGTGTTGTCTACGGCTACCAGAATATTCTTAGCTTTTGCTAGAGTAGAGAGGGCCCTGATGTCTGAAATCTTAAGTTGTGGGTTAGAGGGAGTTTCAATCCAAATCAGCGCAGTATTGGATTGGATGGCCGACGATACCGCTTGTAAGTCAGACATATTTACTTTGGTATGTTCAAGACCCCAACGACGGAAGACCCCTTCTATCAAAGTTTGAATATTGAAATAAACATCATCTGGGAGTAGCACATGATCCCCCATTTTAAGGCTTTGAAATACAGCACTTACCGCGGCCATGCCAGAGCCAAAAGAGTGGCAAACAGCTCCGTTTTCTAATGTAGCGATGTTTTTTTCTAACATCCTTCTATTGGGATTGTCGTGCCGACCATAAACAAATCCTTCTGCATAACTGCCGTCTTCACTGCGTTCATAGGTTGAAGAGAGATAAATTGGGGCGCTCACAGGATGTAATTTATTATATTGGTCTTTTGCGTTCTTTATGGCAAGGGTTTCCAATTTTAATGACTTTTTTTCTGGATTTTTCACACTGTAATTTATAGGTAATTTCATATAATTTCATACGTGTCGTCTCTTGACTGTATTCGATTGTTTCTTTTCATAAAAAAAGAGGTTTACGATTGACTAGGTCTTCCGTCTAGTGCTTGTCGGTGGTAGTCCTAAAGCTACTCGTCTATGAGTTGACTCTTTCAATGTGCTATAAAAAGGAGTCAGAAATCTATTTTGGCTTCAGCACAGCTCGAATATTCCAATTGACACTTAGTTGATTATTGGTTCGGTTCCTTAACGAGCGCCAATTATTATCATATTGATTAAAGGCCCAATCGCCATTGATAAATGCGGGACCCCTATCACAACCTATTACCCTTTGGGTTTCATTGAGGGAAAACCTTAAGCTGATCCATAGCCCATCGTTACCAATAATAAGACCGCTTGTTAATTCAATGACGTTCCATTGGTTCGATTTGACACCAACCAACGCTGCTTCGTACAGAAGATTTCCTGGGGTATTGCTTCTGCCGTCTGTATAAATTCTTAAGGTTAAGTCAGTAGGTACATGTGCTATAAAGATCTTGACAGCAGATAGTGTACGACTTTGATAAGGTAGTAGGTCTCGGGATTCAAATCTTATAGCGGATTCATGAACGCCTTCAAGCAGGTCAGGTGCTGAATTATTATTAGTATCATAATGGAGCTCGTTATTTAGATCAATATTGGGATCTTCCTCATCATTACACGATTGGATGCCAATCAGGTAAATAAAAAAAAAACTCAAAATAAAGGGAACAAAAAAAACCGCAATTGTATTTAGTTTGATGTCCCTTATCGTTTTTAATGCATTGTTCGGCATAAGCGTATCTTTAACTCTTAATGCAAGACACCTAGTGCTGCTTAAATTTCTTTTTCATCGTGTGGGTCAAAGGATGTCGATTTAGACAACTGCGCCATATGGAGGGTCTGGGTGGGATAGGCGAAATTGACGCCTAGCGTTTGGCCTAATTTTAAAATTGCCAGCAGTACCTCATGCCGTGCCTTTAATTCCAGAGACCATTCAGGGACTTCAAAAAATATATAAAACATCACCCCAAGAGAATAAGGACCCATTTCATTTAAGTAGATATTGTAATTGTCTTTGGCAGTGTAAGGGTGGTCTTGAACGATTTTTTCTAGACCATTTACAAAAAGCTGTATCTTATCCGGGGCAGTTTCATAAGTCAGGCCAATGTTGGTATAAAATCTTCTGTACACCCTAAGTCCGTGATTGTTAATCGTGGCATCTGCCAATTTTCCGTTTGGAATATACATTACAGAGTTTGTGAAGGTCCTGATTCTAGTAGATCGAAAGCCTACTTCTTCGATGGTTCCATCAATTTCACCTGAGGTAATCCAATGACCAACTTGAAAGGGTTTGTCAACAAAAATCATTACCGAGCCAAAGAAGTTCTTGATCGTATCTTGAGCAGCTAAAGCAAACGCCAAGCCTCCTATTGAAAGTCCAGTAAGCAGTGGAATGATTGATATATCAAACGACTGAAGGATGGCTAGGGTGCCAACAAGTACGACAAATACCCTTAATGACTTCCTGACGATAGGTACCAATTGATCGTCTAAAGTGCTTTCAGTTTTTTTGGCTTGTTTTTCAAGATAAAGTCCTAATATTTTTATTAATCGGAAGGAAATAATGGTTAATAGCAGGGGTGCAGACGCCCTTATTATTGAAACTACATAGACAGAAATATAGGCGGGCAGTTGTAGGATTGGATAAAAAAATGAGATTAATAGAATGACAATCAGGGAGCTTAAAGGCTTTGTGACGGGCAAGAGCCCTTCCTTGGCGATATTATTGAGTCCCATTCTTAGTGCGGCCTTCATTCCCATTTTGGCGATGACGTAATTAAGTAGCTTCTGGCTTGAAAACGCAGTCACCAAAAAAAGCAAAATAAATAAATATTGTTGGGCGGTAATTCCTAGATACCTCTTTGAGTTTGAGGTAATCATCAGGTCAAGTAATGAATTGTTTCCAAAGGAAAAGACTTTGTCATGAAGCGCCAATATTTTGACTTTACTTCCGCGAGGAATTACCCAATTTTTTCCAATTTTTTCAAGATACAATTGAGGGTATTTATTACTTAATACCAATACATTGCGGTTGGTCAGACTGTCGATATAATCAGGATTTTTTGAGATTTCATTGAGATTGATTGAAATTCCTTCGCCTCGAATCAGTTGGATCAATTTTAACGAAAAATTACTCGAATCAGTTGGATCAAGCTGAGTGCAAAGATTCAATAATTCTTCATTGAAATGACTAGGTTGTGAATAGAAAACAAATGACTTGGCGGTATTATAAGGCGTACTCAAATCAAAAATCACGGAATCTTCCAAAAATTGTTGAGCGCTCAGATTTGAGAGCATACCAATCATAAAAAGGGCTGATAGGTATATTTTTTTCATAAAACTGGAATTTAAGTGAAGCTAATGATCTTAGGCATTTAAATTTGCTACAAACTTACAAAAAATGAGCCATCAAAATCCTTTTTTTCACGCATTTAACACCCCATTTGAAATGGTGCCTTTTGACAAAATAGTCACTGAGGACTTCATGCCGGCTATTCAAAAGGGAATAGAAGAGGCAAGGGAGGAGATATTGGCGATTTCAAGTAGCATCGATCCAGCGACGTTTGAAAATACAATTGAACGATTGGAGGCATCTGGAGAGCTTTTGGATCGAGTGTCTAATGTATTATTTAATCTAAATTCTGCAGAAACATCTGATGCCCTTCAGCAAGTAGCACAGCAGGCGTCCGCTGTCTTAACGGCTTTTCAAAATGAGATTAATTTAAACAAGGATTTGTTTCAGCGGGTGAATGCCGTCTATCAATTGCCAGGTATTTTGAATGAAGAACAACAAATGTTGTTGGAAAAAACGTACAAATCATTTGTTAGGAGTGGTGCAGCATTAAACGAAAAGGTCCAAATTAGGTTTAAGGAGATTACGGTTGCATTAGCTAGTTTAAGTTTAAAATTCGGTGAAAATGTATTGGCAGAAACGAATCGTTATGAGCTGATTATTGAACGTGAAGAGGACCTGTCGGGACTCCCTGAAGACCTTATTGCTAGAGCGAAATCCTTGGCCGTGTCAAAAGAGGCTAAGGCGCATTGGGTATTTAATCTACAAGCACCTTCTTACATTCCTTTCATGGAAAATGCTGAAAACAGAAATTTAAGGAAGCGGTTATATACGGCATTTATGCAGAAGGCATTAACACCAGGCCCATATGACAATCGTAAGTTAGTTCATGAGCTGGTCAAATTGAGAGCAGAATTGGCTGAACTGTTAGGTTATAAAACTTATGCCGCTTATGTCTTAGAAGAACGAATGGCCGTAAGCCCGCTGAGTGTTTCAATATTTTTAGAGGATTTATTAATCAAATCAAAGAACAAAGCAGCGGATGAGGTCAATGAATTGAATGTATTCATGAAATCGTGCGGAGCAGATCACGAGCTTCAGCGATGGGATTGGTCTTATTATGCGGAAAAATTGAGAAAAAAGAAATTTGATTTCGACGACGAATTGATTAAGCCTTACTTCAAACTTGAAAATGTAGTAGCAGGCGTCTTTAAGACTACTGAAAAGCTTTTTGGATTGACGTTTAAGGAAAATGATGCGATACCTGTCTATCATCCTGATGTCAAAGCATTTGAAGTGTGGGAAGGAGATGAACTAAAAGCATTGTTGTTAGCAGACTATTTTCCAAGATCAGGCAAACGTCCGGGTGCATGGATGACTTCCTATCGGGATCAAAAAAAAAGGGGAACACAACGAGTGATTCCACACATAAGTATTGTTTGTAATTTCACACCTTCTAGTGAAGGCAGTCCGTCGCTATTAAAATTTGACGAGGTGACCACCTTATTCCATGAATTTGGCCATGCCCTGCACGGTATGCTAGCCAACACCACATATTCAAGTTTATCAGGAACACATGTTTCTTGGGATTTCGTAGAATTGCCGTCACAAATTCTTGAAAATTGGTGTTATGAGGAGGAATGTTTGGCCCTTTTCGCAAAGCATTATATCACCAATGAACCTATGCCTTTGATTTATATAGAAAGGCTCAAAGCATCCGCTACTTTTCATGAAGCTTATGCTACTTTGAGGCAAATAAGTTTTGCCAGTTTGGATCTTCATCTTCATAACCTTTCTTATCAAGAGGCGCAGTCGATGGATTCCATAGAGCAATTAGAAAAGACGATTTTCAAGCCATTTAACCTTTTTCCTGAAGTTCCGGATACCAATATGAGTGTTCAGTTTTCTCATATTTTTGCAGGAGGGTATGCTGCAGGCTATTACAGCTATAAATGGGCAGAAGTACTTGATGCAGATGCCTTTGAGTTGTTTCAGCAAAACGGGATTTTCGATGAGGAAACAGCGACATCCTTCAAACATCATGTATTGAGTCAAGGAGGCACTCAACTGCCTATGAAATTGTACAAGGCATTTAGAGGTTCAGAGCCGAAAGTAGATGCCCTACTCAAACGAGCAGGGTTACTCGTGACATAAGCCAATCGCTCACATAAATTCTATTGACAAAGATAACTAGTTCCCAAAAGAGGGTGGGTGCTCTTTTTTGACTATTTGGGTGCTCATTTCTTTAGATAAAGGATTAATTTATTCTCCCGAATCAGATAAATTTCGTAAACATTTTCTTTTTTGAAATAGCGTAGACTGATAGGCTGATCACCCATCAGGGGGAGAGTTGTCAGAAGACGCCCATTTAGGTCATAGGGATAAATGAGTTGATTGGCTAGATCACTCAAAATAAAATAGTCATTATCACCACCCATTTTATAATATTGAATTTTTACGTTTTCACTGGAAAGTTGATTTTTCTCAAAGATGATAGCATCATTATTATTTACCACAGCGATACTGTTTTCAAATTGCTTAGAAATAAGATAATTTTTCTCGTCTAAATCGTTATGAATTTGAAATTTGGAATCGGTACGGGGCTTGTACAATTCTTTTCGGTCTATGATAGTGCCTTTCAAATTAACGGATAACAGCGTACCGGACTCTGACAGAACAGTCCATTTTGAAGTTTCAAACTTACTGCCAACTTGCAGGTGGTAATCACTTTGGATGTGCATATTTGTTTGAATCGGAAATCCAGGAAACACTTTTCCGCGGCGACTGATCAGATGCATTTCACCATTGGTTAGCACGATAGCGAAGGCATCGGTTCCCCCAACTCTAAAATGACGGACGGAACCTATAATCGACGCTGAAAAATGATAGGGATCCCAGCCTTCTAGTGGGGTTCCTTGCTGATCTGTAATAAAAAGATCGCCAGAGAGGGTGGTGATAGCAAATCGATAGTTTTTCTTCCCATCATAATCAACAATTGCCAAAGCACTGAGATTAGGGGCTATATATTTTGGATATTCCTCCACGTTTTCTCCGTTTCGATCCACTAAATAAACAGAATCGGCGGTAATGAATAGGTATTGCAATTTGCCATTTTTATAAAAATCGATTTGAGTGAGTTCGCCTACAATAGGTTTGAAAATCGATTTGCTCCAACGTAGCTCAAAATCCTCATTCAATAAATGAAGGATATTAGCCTCATCTTCAACGATGATTTCTATCTTGGCTCCTGGTGCGTCTCGAACCAAGAAAGGTTTTGTGATTAGTGGTTTATTAAATTCGTGAACTTTTGTTTTGATCACATTCGATTCAGGTGCTTTTGGAACGGTTGCTTGCTCAATAAGTAGACTGGTAAAATATTTATCATCCACACTACTGAATTGAAGGGCTATATTTTCAAGGCTTTTAAAAATATAGTCAAATTGATAAAATTCTTTTTTTAATTCAGGTAGAATAGTGGGGTATAGCTGACTCCAAGATTCAGCTGTATTTACAAGTATAGTATAGCTTGCTTCTTGAGTTATCTTTTCCAAGAATCTTTTTTTCTTAAGTGACTTTTCCCAAGTATTTTCATTATTTATGTCATTGATAACATCCTTTAAAAGGGGCAATTTCGAAGCTATAAGTACATAATCTTGGTAAGAAGTGTAATATGCTTCAGGAAAATCCTTAGCGAGATCACCTAAGATCATGACAGGAAAGTCGTCGATGGGCAATTTATTAATGATCTGTTCATTATAAATCTCAATGAAAAATGAATCCGCCGCTACATGGGGCATCTGTTTGCTTATAGCGTCAAAATGGTTCATAAGTTCGATGCTATTGTTGCTTTCAAGGATCATTAATGGCTCCAACTGTCCGTTTCTATATTGAAAAGCGAGGCCTATTTCTTGGTCTAAAAACCGCGTAATATCGTACGGGTCAAACCCTAAATCTTTTATGATGTTTTCTTTTTTTGAACTTACTTCAGTGTTAAATCCTTGTTGACTAATCCATAATTGAGGATCTGAAAAGCTGAAATGATGGAAGATAGAAGTATTGTTGCTGATAATATCTGACATGTCAAAAGGCGCCCCTGTAATGCCCTTGATTCTGTTTAACTGATGAGAACTGTCGGCAAAAGAAAAGCCACTAAGTGAAATTGAATGATCGCTGATTCCCAAATCCAGAAATGCCTTGTTTAAAAAATTAGGGTTAAGTTCATTCTCTGTAAATGCCCTACTGAGTGTGATTAGTTCTGGATAGTTGATGTATAGATTGCCTTCATCTTGTTTTATTTTGGTTACTTTCCTGTGCTCTGGAAATTGAGTTTCAAATGATTCAATAGTTACTTGAGCTCTTATAGCATCTTCCACCAAGTAGGGAGTAAAACTTCCTATGAAATAATTTTCATAGATGAAATAAGTAAAATGATCATTATCTGCTGTTTCGATTTCGTTAACCTCAAAGCCAAAATAGTTACGTTTCGATTTTTGACCATCTGGTTTAATTAATTTTTCCAAAAATTCTTTCGAGCCTTTTCGATCAGTAAATTGGTCGATTTGGGCCAAAAACAAAAAATCAAATTTACTTTTACTCGTATTTTGGATGGTAACTAAAACGGGTAGGTTGTTTGCAAATGCATAGAATGAATTTCCACCTGTAAGGCTGTCTATCTTTTCAATTTCACGGTACATTTTATTGAAAATGGGAACCATAGTCAGGGAGCGGGCCAATTGGGATTCTTTGAGATTGAGAAGTACTGATCCGATCTGATCACTTTCATATACCAGTGCGGCATTCATAGGGACGAAACGCCATAAGCTAAGGTTATGTGAGCGCTGCCACGTATTAAAAAAATAATAGCCTAGCAAAAAGAGCGCTAATAGGAGTGCTGCTATTAAGATTTTTTTGATCATTTTAAAAAGTAGGATAGGTTCTTCATAGCACAACAAAATTGTCTAAATATGATTTAACAAAAAAACCTGATTATTTTAATCAGGTTTTTTATGAGGATCATATTTTTTTATGATTTTAAATTCGCCCCAATATATTCTCGATTCATTCGTGCGATATTGGTTAGGCTGATTCCTTTTGGGCATTCAGCTTCGCAAGCCCCGGTATTCGTACAAGCCCCAAAACCTTCTTCATCCATTTGTGCCACCATGTCCTGTACTCGTTGTTGGCGTTCAATTTGACCCTGAGGCAAAAGGGCATATTGAGAAACTTTGGCAGAGACGAACAGCATGGCGGAAGAATTTTTGCAGGCAGCAACACACGCAGCACACCCAATACAGGCCGCGGCATCAAATGCATGGTCTGCGTCTACTTTATTGATGGGTGTTGTATTGGCATCTTGCGTGTTGCCAGAGGTATTTACAGAAACATAGCCTCCTGCCTGCTGAATGCGGTCAAAGGCGGATCTGTCAATAATTAAATCTTTGATAATCGGAAAGGCTTTGGCTCGAAAAGGCTCAATGACGATGGTCTGTTGATCCTTAAATTTGCGCATATGTAATTGACAAGTTGTGGTTCCCCCATCAGGGCCGTGCGGTTGACCGTTAATTTGAAGTGAACAAGAACCACAGATGCCTTCTCTACAATCATGATCAAAACTTACTGGATCATCTCCTTTTTCGATAAGTTGCGTATTCAAGACATCCAGCATTTCAAGAAATGACATATCAGAGGAGACATCGCTAATGTTATAATCGACAATTTTCCCAGTGTCAGTGGCGTCTTTTTGTCGCCATATTTTTAGTTTTAGGTTCATTTCCTATGAGTTTTTACAAGTAATTACTTATAGCTTCTTTCTTTTACTTCAATGTATTTATACGCAAGCATTTCTTTGTGAAGATTGGCCTCGCTTGGGGTTCCTTTATACTCCCAAGCAGCTACATATTGAAATTCTTTGTTTCTTTTGGCTTCGCCTTCAGGTGTCTGATGCTCTTCTCTAAAGTGGCCTCCACAAGATTCTTCTCTTTCGAGTGCGTCTTTTGCGAAGAGTTCTCCAAGCTCAAGGAAATCAGCCACTCTCCCTGCTTTTGCCAGTTCTTCATTGAATCCAACGACATCACCAGGTACTTTTACGTCTTTATAAAATTCTTCTCTTATGGTTTGAATTTCTTTTATCGCCTCTTTGAGACCTGCTGCGTTACGAGACATCCCGACATTGTTCCACATGACCTTTCCTAATCGCTTATGAAAGTAATCAACAGATTTAGATCCTTTATTATTTATAAAGCGTTCGAGTTGTTCTTTGACCTCTTTTTCTGCTTGTTCAAATTCAGGTGTTTCGGTGGAAATAGGTCCCGTACGAATGTCGTTGGCTAGGTAATTTCCTATGGTATAGGGCAGTACAAAATAACCATCGGCCAATCCTTGCATTAAGGCAGAGGCCCCTAATCTATTGGCTCCGTGCTCTGAAAAATTGGCTTCTCCAATAGCATAGCAACCAGGAACTGTGGTCATTAAGTCATAATCCACCCAAACACCTCCCATGGTATAATGTACCGCAGGATAAATCATCATAGGTGTTTCGTAAGGATTTTGATCAACAATTTTCTCATACATTTGAAAAAGATTACCATACTTATTGGCAATTACTTCTCGTCCTAGTTTTAAAATCAATTCCCTATCATTAGGATCATGATGGGTGATCAAGGCTTTTTCCCTACCATACCGCTCGATGGCGGAGGCAAAATCCAAATAAACTGCTTCTCCAGTCGCGTTGACTCCAAAGCCTGCATCGCACCGCTCTTTCGCTGCTCTAGAGGCAACATCTCGCGGAACTAAATTACCAAAGGCGGGGTATCTGCGTTCAAGAAAATAATCTCGATCCTGTTCAATAATAGCTGTAGGTTTTAGTTTGCCCTCACGAATGGCTTTGGCATCAGCTTCTTTGGCGGGCACCCAGATTCGTCCATCATTTCTAAGCGACTCTGACATCAAGGTTAGTTTAGATTGGTGATCTCCTGAGACAGGAATGCATGTTGGGTGAATTTGCGTAAAGCAGGGATTGGCAAACCAAGCACCTTTTTTGTGAATTTTCCATGCAGCCGAAACATTGCTTCCCATGGCGTTGGTAGAGAGATAAAACACATTCCCATAACCTCCAGAAGCGATTACCACGGCATGTGCGGAATGTCTTTCAAGTTCACCTGTAATCAAATTTTTTGCGATAATACCACGCGCTTTGCCATCAACGATGACCAAATCCATCATTTCATGTCGGTTGTACATCTTTATTTTCCCTCTAGCAATTTGCCTATTCATCGCTGAATAAGCACCCAAAAGAAGCTGCTGGCCGGTTTGTCCTTTGGCATAAAAAGTTCTCGACACCAATACCCCTCCAAATGAGCGATTGTCCAACAATCCCCCATAATCTCGTGCAAATGGTACGCCTTGTGCCACGCATTGATCGATGATATTTCCAGATACTTCCGCTAAACGATAGACGTTCTCCTCTCGGGCCCTATAATCACCACCTTTGACCGTGTCATAAAAAAGGCGATAGTTTGAATCACCATCACCCATGTAGTTTTTTGATGCATTGATACCCCCTTGCGCGGCAATTGAGTGGGCTCTTCGAGGAGAATCTTGGAAACAAAAAGCCTTTACGTTGTAGCCAAGTTCTGAAAGTGTCGCTGCTGCTGAACCGCCCGCTAACCCAGTTCCTACTACAATAATATCCAATAGGCGCTTGTTGGCAGGATTGACTAAATCGATTTTATCCTTGTAAGAAGTCCATTTTTTTTCAAGGGGACCTTCGGGTGTAGCGGCCGGAAAATTTGCACCTATTTTCATGATAGTCTTACTTAAATTTTTGGATCAGTAATGAGTAAAGTGATGGTATAAAGCGATAAAAATAAAAGCCAATGGCACCACATACGAAAAAGTCATTGCTGCTTTCTTGATTATTGGGGAAAACTTATTGTTCACACCCAATGACTGGAACGCAGACTGGAAACCATGCAATAAATGCAGCATAAGCAATACAAATGAAAGGACATAAAAACCCACTCTCAGAGGATCTTTAAATTTCTCCACCAATTCAGAGAAGTATCGCGCTTCATTTGGCACCTGATCAGTCAGATATTTGTAGTTAATTTCGTGTATCCAGAAGTCATAAAAGTGCACGCCCAAAAACGCTAAAATAACTAATCCTGAGTACAACATATTTCTTGAAATCCAACTCGAATTGGCTGCGCTGTTTTTCATTACATAAGGGACGGGTCTCGCTGATTTATTTTGAAATTCTAGCACAAATCCCAAGACGAAATGGAAGATCACTCCCGAAATAAGAATAGGCTGCATTACGAATTGAATGATTGGATTGTAACCCATGAAATGCGATGCTTCATTGTACATATCCTTGCTAATAACCGACAAAAAATTAATGGCTACATGAAGCAGCAGAAAAGAGATAAGAAAAAGGGCTGAAAGAGACATTGCCACTTTTTTACCAACGGAACTCGATATCCAACTCATTGTTAATTTCTGGTAATTATGTTTCGTTCAAAGTTATGCGCTAAGCGGTTATCTTCCAATTATTAATTCTTATTTGAATGGCGAGCGCAAAAAATTATACTTGGCAGGCTCATTTCTAGTTGTAATAACCAAGGAAATTCTATTTTGGCCTTATTCTTGCACTAAATTTGTCTTTCTGCTATTTATCACGTCGAGGAAGTGAAAAAAGTAAATAATTGATCACTTATAGCGCCAATAGCGGTCTAGGTGGTTGGCTTAATGTTATTAAAATGAGAATTGGGAAGTTAGTTATTGTTTTTTTGTTGATTCATGCGATGTGTATTACGCACAGCCTAGCCACACACATCAGGGCGGGTGAAGTGATTGCTCGTAGAACAAGTAACTTGACCTTTACTTATGAGTTTACTTTTATAGGATATCGAGATACTGATTCGGGGATTCAATTTGGTGGAGGTGACTTTGATTTTGGAGATGGCACGATGATTTCAGAGGGGTTTGATGTCTTGGAGACGCAACTTTCCAATAATATCGTCAGGGCTGAATTCAAGTTGGTACATACCTATCAGGCACCTAACAGCTACTTTGTAAGCTATAAGGAGGATAATAGAAATGCAAATATCGCAAACATGGCAAACTCAACAGAGACTGCTTTTTATACAGAGACGCTGATTATTGTCGATCCTTTTTTTGGTGTCAATAACACGCCAATTTTGACTGTACCACCGATCGATGAAGGTATGCCAGGGGTGAGGTTTGTGCATAATGCAGGTGCCTTTGATGTTGACGGAGATAGTTTGGCCTACTATCTAGTCATACCTCGTAGCTCCAAGAACAGTGAGGTCAGCGGCTACAGAGAGCTCAATGATCCGGGATTTTATTCCAATTTCGGACAAGGAAGCGAGCAGGGTGGTTCTGCTTCTTTGGATCTTGATGAAGCCTATGGAGATTTGATCTGGGATGCCCCTGGAAATATTTTCAACCTTGCAGGTGGCCAGTGTCCAGAAGGAATTTCTGAATGTGCTGAGTACAATGTAGCCTTTCGAATTGAAGAATGGAGGCAAATAGCAGGAACTTGGTATCGTTTGGGATACGTTACTAGGGATATGCAAGTGATTATTTATGAAGGGGATAATGAAAAGCCTGAATTGGAAATTCCCGATGCGGTCTGCGTAACGGCAGGAGAGCAGATTAAACAAACAATAATAGCAACTGATCCAGATGGTCACAAGGTAAAAATGGAAGCCTTTGGCGGTCCATTTGAAATCAATCAACCTGCTTCATTTGATCCATCCCCCGCAGTGCTCCAACAAAACCCAGGGTCTTTGGACTTTGAATGGAATACTTTTTGTGGGCATGTGCGCGAACGAGCCTATGAAGTACAGTTTAAGGTTACAGATGAACCGATCGAGAATGGCATCAGAATGGGTCCTTCTTTGACTGAATTTGGTACTTGGGAGGTTACGGTAGTAGGGCCTGCTCCAAAAGGATTGAAAGCAATAGTAAATTCGGGAAGATCTATTGAACTTGCATGGGAGTCCTACTTTTGCACCAATGCGAGTGAGATAGAAGTATGGCGTCGCGTAGGAGATTTTGAAATGGTTATGGATGATTGCGCAGTAGGGATGCCCCCTAATGCTGGTTATACGCTCATCGCCAAGGCCCCAGCTTCGCAGATATCTTTTGTAGATACTGGACTAGCCCCAGGAGCCAATTATTGTTACCGATTAGTTGCGCAATTCCCCAATCCAGGATACGGGACGAGCTACGTGTCCGATGAAGTTTGCTTGACGTTGGAAGCAGATGCGCCCATCATCACCAATGTAGACGTCCAAGAGACATCAGCTGATGGAAGGATTAAGGTTGCTTGGACGCCTCCATATGAGACGAATCCAATACAATTTCCCCCGCCTTATTCTTATTCAGTATATAGATCGGATGGATTTTATTTAATAAATCCGACCTTGATTGCCGACAAACTCAGTGATACTGTTTTTTTTGATCAAACGGGTATCAACACAGTTGAAAATACATATTCATACCGAATAGCCCTCTATGATGGCACAGGCCTCTTTGTAGACTCATCGGCAATTGCTTCTATGGTAGCATTGAATATCAATCCCTTATTGAGTGCTATTGAATTGAGTTGGCAGGCAAACGTACCGTGGTCAAATAATATGCTTGAGCATCCTTATCATTATGTTTATAGAAACAGGGTAAGTAGTGCCGATCCTGACGCCTTTGTACTTATTGACTCAGTAGCAGTTGCAAATAGTGGGTTTAATTATTTGGATGACGGTAGTTTTAACAATATTGCCTTAGATGATGAGCTGATATATTGTTATGTGGTCACCACCTACGGAGGTTATGACAATCCTATTTTACCAGACCCACTCATCAATAATTCTCAGGTGATTTGTGCTCAGCCAAATGACAACATAGCGCCTTGCGCACCGATCGGGCTTTCGATCACCAATCCGTTTAATTGCGCTACCGCTACCGGTATAAGTGGCTGCCTAGAGGTATATTATGAAAATATGATTTCCTGGGAAGAGAATACGGGTACCCAATGCGACGACGACGTTATTTTTTTTCGTGTTTATTTTAGTGCTTCGGGTTCAGAGGAGGCGTTTGTCTTTTTAGACAGCACCAAACAAACCACCTACCTACACAAGCAATTAAACTCGTATAAAGGGTGCTATCGCATTACTGCAGTCGACCGATCGATGAATGAAAGTGAGTATTCAGATGTGGTCTGTATTGACCATTGTCCCCAATTCATTTTACCAAATGCGTTCTCACCCAACGGGGATGATATTAATGACAGGTTTACCCCCCTGTTTGTGAAAGAGGGTTCTATTGGTGATTTTGATGATTCAAGCTGTCCGAGATTTATTCTTGGAGTTAATTTCATGGTTTATGATCCTGCGGGTCAGGAGGTATTTAGTTTTACTTCAGAGCAAGAAAATTCTATTTTCATCAATTGGGATGGTAAAAATAAAGGTGGGGTAGATCTTCCTGCTGGAGTTTACTATTATGTGGCGGAGGTCAATTTTGATGTATTGGACCCCTCCAATCGTTTTAAAATAATTAAAGGTTGGGTACAACTGCTGAAATAATCAACCCAATTGTCTTGTTCGATGGGGAGTGCCGTTTGTGTAATTACGCGGTCAATCTGATTATTTCAGAGGATTCCTATGGATATTATAAGTTTGCTTCTCTGAAAGCAGACGTTGCCCGAGGTTATTTAGCCAAAGAGGACATTGATCCTATCAAAATAGATAGCTTGGTGCTCATCAAAGAGGATCATGTTTTCATCAAAAGTAAGGCTGTCTTTAAGATTCTTGAAACTTTCTCATTAAAGTGGCGTTGGCTCTTAATTTTTAGTTATTTACCCACGTCAATAACAGATTATTTTTATGATATAATCGCTAGAAATCGATATTTTTGGTTTGGTAAAAGTGCCAAATGTGAAATTCCAACCTCAGATTATTTGAGAAGGTTTCTTGATTAAAGGATCCTTGCTAGCTTTGCCACATTAATTACAATTTATTTATGCGAGCTTTTGTATTTCCCGGTCAAGGGGCACAGTATTCAGGAATGGGAAAGGAACTTTTTGAATCGAGCGCCAAAGCCAAGGCTTATTTCTTGGAAGCCAATGACCTTTTGAATTTTGAAATTACAAAAATCATGTTCGAGGGATCAGTTGACGACCTTAAACAAACAAGTGTCACTCAACCTGCAGTTTTCTTGCACAGTGTGATTAATGCTTTGATCAAGGATGATTTTAATCCACAAATGACAGCAGGGCATTCGTTAGGAGAGTTTTCAGCTTTGGTCGCTAATGGCGCACTTGACTTTAGAGATGGCTTAGTGTTAGTTGCTCAAAGAGCCATGGCTATGCAAAAGGCATGTGAGGCAGAGCCCTCTACTATGGCAGCCGTTTTGGGACTTGCAGATGAGGTGGTTGAGGAGGTTTGTGAGAAAATAGAGGGTATTGTGGTTGCCGCTAATTACAACTGTCCTGGCCAATTGGTCATATCAGGTCAAATTCGAGCAGTCCAATTGGCTTGTAAGCGAATGAAGGAGGCGGGTGCGAAGAGAGCGCTGATGCTGCCCGTGGGTGGGGCCTTTCATTCACCCTTAATGGAACCAGCTCGAGAGGAACTTGCAGAAGCCATTAATCAAACTATTTTTAAGCAACCTACCTGTCCGGTATATCAGAATGTAGATGCACAAGGACATATGGATATTGCAGAGATTAAAGCCAATCTTATTTCACAGTTGACAGCGCCTGTGAGATGGACGCAAAGTATCCATCAAATGATTGCAGATGGTGCTACCTCATTTAATGAGTCTGGTCCCGGTAATGTATTACAAGGACTCATTAAAAAAGTAAATCGAGAGATCGAAGTAAAGAGTTTTTGATATGAAACAATTAAAAAGTTACGTTTACCTTTTGACCATGACCGCCTTGCTGTTGATCATAGCCCCTATAGAGAGTTGTAAAAACAATCCGGGACAACAGCGTTACAAAGGAAAAATGAAACCAGGTAAGGTAGACTGTCCTGTAAAAGATTGTTGATGAGAGGAATTATTATTGCTATGGATGGATACGCCGGGACAGGTAAGAGCTCTACGGCTAAAGAGGTAGCTAAGGCTTTGAAATACCGCTATATTGATTCTGGCGCTATGTATAGGTGCGTAACTAGGCATTTCATTGATCATCAGGTTGATTTGGAAAATGAAGGGCAAGTGGAAGTGGCGTTGAATCAATTAGTGATTAAGTTTAATTTTAATGAAGCACTAAATCAATCAGAGATATTGTTGAATGACCGTGTCATGGATAAGGAAATCAGGCTTCCGGAAATTAATGAGGCAGTCAGTAAAATCTCGGCGAATCCTATTGTTAGAAAGAAATTGGTAGTCATGCAGCAGCAGCTCGGTACCCAAAAGGACATCGTAATGGATGGTAGGGATATCTGCACGGTAGTTTTTCCAGAGGCGGAATTAAAGATTTTCATGAGCGCCAATTTAGACATTCGATCACAAAGGAGGTTTGATGAGACGAAGGCCAAAAACATAAAGGTTGATTTTGAGGAAATAAAGCAGAATTTGGCTGATAGAGATCATTTAGACACCACCCGCCAAGACAGTCCCTTAATGAAAGCAAAAGGGGCAATAGAGATCGATACTAGTTATTTGACTTTTCAAGAACAGGTAGATAAAATTATGGAATACGCAAACCAATTGATTTATGCAAGTTGAAATAGATCCTAATTCAGGATACTGCTTTGGTGTTGAATTTGCCATTCAAATGGCCGAAGATGAAATGAATCACGGCAGCGATTTATATTGTCTAGGAGATATTGTGCACAATAGCATGGAAGTCGCGCGACTTGAAAAGAAAGGACTAAAAATAATTGATCATCAGGATTTGGAAAAAATTCATAATGCCAAAGTTTTGATTAGGGCACATGGAGAACCACCAGAAACATATGCATTGGCATTGAAAAATAATATTGAATTGATTGACGCTAGCTGTCCCGTGGTACTTAAACTTCAAAATAGGGTTAAGAACTCGTTTGATTCATTAAATCAAAGAAATGGTCAGATTGTGATCTACGGTAAGCCAGGACATGCGGAAGTCATAGGTTTAATTGGACAGACTCGTAATGAGGCCATCGTAGTAATGGAAGAAAAGGACCTTGATCAGATTGATTGGTCTAGGCCCATTATATTGTACAGTCAAACCACGAAAAGTACCCAAGGATTTTATCATATGAAATCACTAATTCAGGCACGAATAGAAAAAGAAAAAGGCACCCTTATAGACGGAGATTTTAAGGCTAATGATAGTATTTGTCGACAAGTTTCAAATCGCGAGCCACAATTAGAAAAATTCTCCCAATCATATGATGTGATTCTGTTTGTCTCAGGTAAAAAAAGCTCTAATGGCAAAGCGCTGTATCAAGTTTGTCTAAAGCAGAATCCGAGAAGTTATTTTATTGATAATGAATCAGAGATTGATCATGAGTGGTTGAAGACTGGGGATCGAATCGGCATATGCGGCGCAACGTCAACCCCCAACTGGCTGATGCAGCAAGTGGCAGATCATTTAAGCGACGTAGTAAATATTTCTTAAAAAACAGAATCTAAAAACGAGTAAATAATTTTATTTACTTTCTTTCAGGGCAATTAATTTGAACAATTTTTATTAGTTTTGTGACCTAATTTTGAAGTAGACAATCCAGTTAAATTCATGTCTCAAATCATTCAGTTCAGTAAAGGTTTCGATATCGGCATATCGGGGACTGCCAATCAAAAAGTTCACCAAATTGATCAACCCGATACATTTGCGGTGAAGCCATCAGATTTCCGTGGTATTGTTCAACCCAAAATATTGGTTTCAGTTGGAGACAATGTAAAAGCAGGTACTCCGTTGTTTTTTGATAAGGCGATGGAGAAGGTGCTTTTTGTGTCCCCAGTGAGTGGAGAGATCACAGAAATCATAAGAGGTGCGCGAAGAAAACTACTTGAGATCCGAATCTTAGCAGACAAAGAAATTGAGTTCAAGCAATTCAAGCAATTCAGTAAGTCTGATATTGCCAACTGTTCGAGAAAAGAGATTGTTGAGATAATAGCTGAAAGTGGGATTTGGCCTAGCATTATCCAAAGACCTTTTGGCGTATTAGCTAATCCTACAGAAGAGCCTAGTTCTATCCATATTTCTGGGTTTGATTCGCACCCTGGCGCACCAGACATTGCTTTTCTCCTAAAAGAGCAAGGCGAAGAATTTCAAGTTGGTCTCAATATATTAAATAAATTATCTAAAGGGATTGTTCATCTAAATTTAAATGCGGATGAAGAAATAGCTAGCTTTTTCATCAAAACACAAAATGTAAAGATCAGTAAATTTAGTGGACCCCACCCAGCAGGAAATGTGGGTGTTCAAATTCATCATTTGACACCAATTAATAAAAGGGATATCGTTTGGACCATTGATCCAGTTTCTGTAGCTAGGATGGGAAAACTATTTCTTAATGGCCAATACGATGCATCAAAGCTGGTAGCCCTTACAGGATCAAGTGTAGTTGAACCAAGATATGTAAAAACTTATGCAGGCGCATGCTTGAACAAACTATTGGTAGGAAATGTTGCGGGAAACAACAATCGATTTATCTCGGGCAATGTACTGACGGGTGAAAATGTAGGTGAGAATGGTTATTTAGGACATTTTCATAATCAAGTTTCGGTAATTCCTGAGGGTGATACGGAAGAGTTTCTAGGATGGATGTTGCCAAGTTTTAAAAAAGTTAGCTTTCACAAAGCTTTTGGTTTATTGTCTTTTTTATTCTCTAGTAAAGAAAACATTATCGATACGAATACCAACGGCGAACAGCGAAATTTCGCTATTACGGGGGCTTTTGAGAAGGTATTGCCAATGGATATCATGCCCACTTACTTGTTCAAAGCCATTATTGCCAATGATTATGATGCGATGGAGGCACTGGGTATCTTTGAATTGATCGAGGAAGATGTTGCCTTATGCGAGTACATAGATGTTTCCAAAAATGACATCCAAGCAATTTTAAGAAAAGGAATCGAGTTAATTCGAAATAGCTAATTCATGAAGTTAATACAAAACCTATTTGATCGGATTAAGCCACACGTTGAGAAGGGGGCCAAATACGAAAAGTTTCATACATTGTATGAAGGTCATAGAACTATTTTCTTTAAACCCGCACTAACCACTGGGAAAACGGGTGTTCAAGTAAAAGATGCTGCGGATTTAAAGCGCCTAATGTTTACGGTGATTGTTGCATTGATCCCTTGTCTTTTGTTTGGTATGTGGAATGTGGGCCATCAACATTTTTTAGCCACGGGAATAGATGCTTCCAACTGGGATAAATTTTTAGTTGGTTCGATTCAGGTTATGCCTATTTTGATTGTTTCCTATGCGGTAGGCTTGGGTGTCGAATTTACCTTTTGTGTGATCCGAAACCATCCAGTAGAAGAAGGATTCTTAGTTACGGGGATTTTAATTCCACTAGTCATGCCGGCTACCATACCACTATGGCAAGTGGCTATGGCGACTATTTTTGGGGTGATTGTTGCCAAAGAGGTTTTTGGAGGCACAGGTATGAATATTCTTAATGTGGCCTTAACTTCGAGAGCCTTCTTGTACTTTGCTTATCCTTCGCAAATATCTGGAGATACTGTCTGGACATATCTTGGGGACCGAACAGCTGTTGACGGATTTTCTGGTGCGACGATATTATCCTACGGGGCGGCCGCCGCTGCAAACGGTACTGATATGATGGATGACATTGGTGGTCATTGGTATAGCGGGATGTTTGATTTCTGGAATTTATTTTTAGGGATAATCCCTGGAAGTATCGGTGAGACGTCAGTGCTTATGTGTTTGATTGGAGCGGCCATTCTCATATTTACAGGAGTAGGTAGTTGGAAAATTATCGTTTCAGTATTTGGTGGGGCCTGGTTTATGGGATTGATTTACAACTTTGTAGGAGCGAATAGTTTTATGCTAATGCCTGCTCACTACCATCTAGTCATAGGGGGCTTGGCTTTTGGAGCAGTATTCATGGCAACAGATCCGGTCTCTGCAGCTCAAACCGAGACCGGAAAGTGGATTTATGGATTTATGATTGGGGTTTTAACGATAATTATCAGAATTTCAAACCCCGCATATCCGGAAGGAATTATGCTGGCAATACTATTCATGAATGTATTTGCCCCACTGATAGATTATTACGTAGTAGATGCTCACAAAAAAAGAAGATTAAAACGTGCAACGATCTAATATTTACATCCTAGTTTTTTCCGCAATCATGACGGTTTTGATTGGTGGAGCCATGTCTCTGACCTCTGTACTATTAAAGCCTGCTCAAGACAAACAAGTCGAGTTAGATACTAAAAAGAAAATTTTGGGTGCCGTGATGGATATTTCAACTATCAGCACACCTGAAGAGATTCTGAATCTATATAAAGCGCGCGTTAAATCCGTTGTGGTAGATATCAAAGGTGAAATCATGACGACCGATGCCAAAGGTAATCCGTTGATTGCTGAAAAGGTAAATACACAAAAAAATCATAAAATGGCTAGAGAAGAGCGATTGTATCCTATTTATATGATATTAGATGAATTGGATCCCAATGTAGTTGAGGCCTATGTTTTTCCCATGTTTGGATTGGGACTATGGGATTGGATTTCCGGCTATATTGCTTTAGAATCAGACCTCAATACAGTCAAAGGAGTTGCTTTTGACCATAAGCAAGAAACCCCTGGATTAGGTGCAAGGATTACTGATGAAAATGTAACAAAACGTTACAAGGAGAATAAAAAAATATTTAATGAGGCAGGTGATTTAGAATCCATTACTATGGTAAAAGGAGAGGGTAAATCAGGGCTGAGTATGCACGAGGTGGACGGACTGTCAGGGGCGACCATGACAGCTAAAGGGGTCAATAAAATGTTAAAAGAATACTTGGGCTGCTATCAAAGTTTCATCAAGAATAAGAAGGGCCAAAATGGAATTGCAATTAACTAGAAAACGACTAATCAGATTAGTATGAGTGCTGAAGCGACTGTAGTAGAAACAGAATTAAAGGTTCAAAAAAAACCTACTGAATCTTTCTTATCAAAAAGGAGAAAAAATATCGTTACCGATCCTTTGAATGATGACAATCCTATTACTATTCAAGTATTAGGTATTTGCTCTGCTTTGGCGGTTACTGTGAAGTTAGAGCCTACTTTGGTGATGTCAATTGCCGTAGTCTTTGTTATCGTCTTTGCTAATTTAATTATTTCACTGATGAGAAATTTGATTCCTGGTCGGATCAGGATCATTGTCCAATTGGCGGTAGTAGCTACTTTGGTGACGCTAGTAAGCGAATTTTTAAAAGCCTATAGTTATGATATGTACAAAGTTTTAGGTGCTTATGTTGGACTGATCATTACCAATTGCATTGTAATGGGCAGATTAGAAGCCTTTGCCATGGCGAATAAGCCTTATGACTCGGTATTGGACGGATTGGGTTCAGGATTTGGTTATGCATGGATTATTCTTACCGTTGCTTTTTTTAGAGAATTATTAGGTTCAGGTTCCATTTTCGACTTCAAAGTTTTTGAAGCCATAGGCTGGACAACTTTCCCGACCAATGGCCTGATGGTGGACTCAATAGGTGCGTTTGTCGTATTAGGCATTCTGATTTGGATTCAAAGATCAAAGTCAGGATACGTAGAACATTAAAAAACAGAACATAATGGAAGTTTTTAATATAGCACTCAGGGGTATCTTTATAGACAATATGATCTTTGCCTATTACTTAGGCATGTGTTCCTTTTTGGCGATATCCAAAAAAGTAGAAACTGCTTTTGGTCTTGGTTTAGCTGTAGTTTTTGTACTCACATTAACGGTACCTGTTAATTGGTTGCTTCAGGAATATGTACTGAAAGAAGGGGCCTTAACGTGGATAGATGGGAGTTTTGAGTCCATTGACCTGACGTTTCTTCAATTCATTATGTTCATTGCTGTGATTGCCTCTATGGTTCAGTTGGTTGAAATGATCATTGAAAAATTATCCCCAGCACTCTATGGATCATTGGGTATCTTTTTGCCATTGATCGCTGTTAACTGCGCCATTTTGGGTTCTTCCTTGTTCATGGTTCAGAAAGATTATAACATCATTGAGGCTACTTCATATGGTTTTGGATCGGGTTTTGGTTTTTTCTTGGCCATAATAGCTTTGGCTGCGATTAGAGAACGTTTGAAATATTCTCATGTGCCTAATGGCCTGAAAGGATTGGGCATCACCATGCTCATTACGGGTTTGATGGGATTGGCTTTTAAATCTTTTATTGGTATTGCTTTATAAATAGTTTTTGATTAAAATATTAAAAATGCCTGATCACTTAATTATTGGGCATTTTTTTTTGTTCTTTTAGGTAGATCAGTTGGTGTTTGAAGAACTAGTTGGCATTTGATTGTAGGGTATTTTGCGTATAAATTGGTCAATAGGGAAGTTGCTAAGTTATTTTAGGGGTCAATCTATCGTGAATAAGTAAAGTTATATTTTTATCATAATTATTGGAATTAGATCGCTTTAATACTAATCTTGTATCTTTATCATGTGGATGTCAAACTACATATTGCCCAATAATTCAATAAGGCCAATTTCTCCGGCTAGGCGCTAGCCTATACATATAATTGACCTCCTATGTGGAAGGTCGTCCCCAAATTTCGTATTAAATAAATCTAAAATTCAAAGAAAGGAGCGCATGAATTCTATTGTGATTCAGGTAGCCTCTCCAGAGCACATCAGCTATGCTGAATCCATATCATGGCTCATTGAGGAGAGTGCGAAAAAAAGAGGAACGGGTATCGCTAAGCGTACACCCGAATATATTATTAAAAAAATTAATGAAAAGAAGGCAATTATCGCCTTATCTAAAGCAGGTGAGCTGGTAGGTTTTTGTTATATCGAGACTTGGGGAGAAAAGGAATATGTAGCTAATTCTGGACTTGTTGTCAGCCCAGATTTCCGGAATGCCGGAATTGCCAAAAAGATAAAAAAGATGGCTTTTGAGCATAGTCAGAAAACCTTTCCAGGCGCAAAGCTTTTTGGATTGACGACCTCACTTCCTGTAATGAAAATCAATTCAGAATTGGGTTATTATCCAGTAACCTTTAGTGAATTGACCAAAGATGAAGAATTCTGGAAGGGCTGTCAAAGTTGTGTCAATTACGAAATATTGCAAAGTAAAAACAAGGCGAATTGTCTTTGCACCGGTATGCTATTTGATCCTGTTGCAAAGAGACAAAAAAAGTGGAATTTTCTTACGCAATCAAAATTATTTCGGCGCCTGATAGGTAGTAAAAATGAGGAGAAAACCAAAGGGATAATCGCGTGAAAAAAAAGGTACTTTTGGCATTCAGTGGCGGTTTAGATACGTCATATTGCGCAGTTCATTTGACAAAAGATTTAGGTTTTGATGTGATAGCCGCATCTGTTAATACGGGTGGTTTTGATGCTGAGGAAGTCAGAAGACTAAGGATTAGGGCATTAGAATTAGGGGTTTCAGATTATCAATTACTCGATGAGACAGAGAATTTTTATCAAAACGGCATAAAGTATTTGATTTTCGGAAATGTTTTAAAGAATCAGACTTATCCGCTTTCTGTTAGTGCTGAGCGCGTTTTTCAGGCGGTGGCTTTGGCGAATTATGCCAATAAAGAAGAGGTCCAAGCCATTGCTCATGGAAGTACGGGAGCTGGTAATGATCAGATTAGATTTGATTTAATTTTTCAGACGCTGTGTCCAAAAATTGAAATTATTACGCCTATTCGAGACAATTCTCTTTCTAGAGAAGAGGAAATCACCTATCTCAAAAGTCATGGTATCATTGGTGATTGGGAAAAGGCTACTTATTCAATCAATCAGGGACTTTGGGGTACCTCAGTTGGCGGAAAGGAGACATTGACTTCAGACCAATTCTTACCCGAAGATGCATTCCCAAGTCAACTGCAAAAAGAGGGATCTGAAATGATCGAAATAACCTTTACGCATGGAGAGCCGACGGGATTGAATGGGCAACGAATGAGTCCAGTGGATCTCATTAAAAAACTCAACTTATTGGGTGGTAAGTATGCGATTGGTAGAGATATTCACGTTGGCGATACGATTATTGGTATTAAGGGGCGTGTTGGATTTGAGGCGGCGGCAGCTCTGATGATTATTAAAGCACATCATTTGCTAGAAAAACACACCTTAACCAAGCAGCAATTGTTCATTAAAGATCAGTTGACTGCATTTTATGGAAATTTGATGCATGAAGGTCAATATTTAGATCCTTCGATGCGCAATATTGAGGCGTTCTTGGGTTCCTCCCAAAAGAATGTTTCAGGTGCGGTTCGTGTTCTTTTGGCCCCCTATCGATTTCAATTATTGGGTATCGTATCATCAAATGATTTGATGCAATCAAAGGTGGCCAGTTATGGCGAATCAAACAGCGGTTGGTCTGCTGAAGAGGCTAAGGGATTTATCAAAATTTTCGCTAATCAAACAAAATTATATCATGGTTTGGACTCCTAAAAAAATAAACGTGGGTATTGCAGGTGCGGCTGGCTATACTGCAGGAGAGCTGATTCGTGTTTTACTGAATCACCCCAATGTCGGTCAGATTTATGCTCAAAGTGAAAGTCACTCTGGTCGGCCCATTGTGTCTATTCATCAGGATTTGTTGGGAGAGACCGATAGGCTGTTTTGCTTGGATTTAAATAGGCCTGATTTGGACATTATATTTTTATGTAAGGGACATGGTAAATCCAAAGCCTATTTGGATGAAAATCCAAAGCTGAAGGAGTTAAAAATAATTGATTTAAGTCAGGATTTCAGGATTTCTGGTGCGCATGGTTTTATTTATGGCTTACCAGAAATTTATAGAGAATCCATTCGAAAAGCAGATCATATTGCAAATCCAGGGTGTTTTGCAACAGCGATTCAATTGGCTATACTGCCGGCCATTGCTGCACAGGTGATAGAATCAGATGTACATGTTTCGGGAATCACTGGTTCAACAGGTGCAGGGCAAGCGCTGTCTCCGACTTTACATTATTCATGGAGAAATGACAACGCAAGCATTTATAAAGCATTCACCCATCAGCATCTTGAGGAAATCAAGCAGTCTTCCGTACAAATAGATTCGAACTACGATGGAACGATAAATTTTCTCCCTTATAGAGGCGCGTTTACTCGGGGTATTATTATTAGTGCGTATTTCACGACGAATTTGAGTGAAGCAGCCTTGGTTTCTCTTTATGATGATTTTTATAGTGATCACCCCTTTACTCATACGGTCGCTTATAATCCCGATATAAAAATGGTGGTGAATACCAATAAGGCCCTAGTTTCTGTAAGTAAAATGGGTAATCAAGCGCTGGTCATTGTTGTGATCGATAATCTACTCAAAGGCGCCTCAGGACAAGCTGTGCAGAATATGAATTTAATTTTTGATTTTGAAGAAACCACTGGACTTTTTTTAAAAGGCAGTGCATTTTAACTATGAACGGATCTCAAAAAATAGCCATAGTTGGTGCAGGTAATTTAGGAATTGCTATTGCAAAAGGGATTGTTGAAAAAGGATTACGAGCCCCAGCTGAGATTATTTTGACCAGAAGGCATGTCCACGAATTGGCAATCTATGAGAAGGAAGGGTTTTTGATCTCGGCCGATAATAAAGTCGTTGTAGCCCAATCTAGGATCATTTTTTTATGCGTTCAGCCCAATCAGATAGATGCTTTATTGGTCGAAATAAAAAGTGAAATAACAGCAGATCATATTCTTGTTTCTGTCATAACTGGGGTTTCTCTGGATCGATTGAAAGATAAGCTTATACCAAAATGTCAATTGATTAGGGCTATGCCAAACACGGCCATTGCCCTAGGTCAATCAATGACTTGCTTGGCTTCAAATGGCTCAAACGGGGCGTTGGAGCTCGTGGTGACTCTTTTTCAGACATTGGGTTTGACCATGATTATTGAAGAACGACTCATGCAGGCGGCAACAGTCTTGGGGGCAAGCGGAATAGCTTTTTTTATGAGATACTTAAGGGCGGCGACTCAGGCAGGGGTGCAAATGGGATTTGATACGGAAGAAGCGCAATTAATTGCGGTTCAAACAGCAAAAGGGGCTGCCTCCCTTATTCTTGAGAATCAAAGCCATCCTGAGGTAGAGATTGATAAAGTAACAACGCCTCAAGGTTGTACCATTGAGGGATTGAATGAAATGGAACATCAAGGGTTTAGTTCTTCCTTGATCAAAGGGGTTATGACCTCATTTAATAAAATTAATCAGATGAAATCATGAAGTTGTTCGATGTTTATCCTCGATATGATTTGGAGCCTGTTAGCGGTTTGGGCTCCTGGATTTGGGACCAAAGCGGCGGACGTTATTTGGATTTTTATGGGGGTCATGCGGTAATATCTATTGGACACAGTCATCCTCATTATGTTGATCGTATCACGACACAACTCAGGCAACTTGGATTTTATTCAAATTCGGTTCAAATGCCTATTCAAGCAGAATTGGCTATGAAATTGGGGAAGCTTTCCGCATATCCTGACTATCAACTTTTTTTGTGCAATTCAGGAGCAGAGGCCATCGAGAATGCCCTTAAACTCGCTTCATTTCATACTAAGAGAGAAAAAATCATTGTTTTTGAAAGAGCTTTTCATGGCCGTACCTCGTTGGCAGTGACCGCTACAGATGGAAAAAAAATAGTGGCACCAATCAATATAAATGATAGATTTATTCGATTGCCATTCAACGATCTTGAGGCAGTCTCACAACAACTGGATGCATCAGTCGCTGCCGTGCTTATAGAAGGCATTCAGGGGGTAGGGGGTATTCATGTTCCTACTGACGATTTTTTGCGTGGTTTAAAAACACTTTGCAAGCAAAATGGCTCATTGTTTATTTTGGATGAAATTCAAAGTGGCTATGGGCGTTCGGGTAAATTTTTTTCGCATCAATTTGCGAACGTCACGCCAGATCTCATCACCATCGCAAAGGGAATGGGGAATGGGTTTCCTATTGCAGGCGTTTTGATCCAACCGGATGTAAAACCTTGGTCAGGTATGCTAGGAACTACTTTTGGTGGAAATCATCTTGCATGCGCGGCAGGCTTAGCGGTATTGGAGGTTATAGAGACTGAAAAGCTTATTGAGAATGCCAAAGTGATGGGAGAGAAGTTGTGGGGTCAATTGGCATTACTAGAGGGTTTGGAGGTGGTTAGAGGAAGGGGGCTTATGGTGGGCTTGGACTTGCCAGTTGATTCCAAATCTTTTCGTAACAAGCTACTGATAGATCAAAAAGTATTTGTGGGATCAGCTTCTAACCCCAATACCATCAGACTTTTACCTTCATTGGCCCTTAACGACGACGAGTTATTGTTTTTTTTATCAGCATTTAAATCCATTTTGCAAGATGAATCATTTTTTATCGGTTGAAGATTGCCCTAATCCGCTAGGTTGGGCACACGAGGCAATTAAGCTTAAGGAGCATCCTTTTCAGGACAAGTTATTTGGAATTAATAAGACCTTGGGATTGGTGTTTTTTAATTCGAGTCTACGCACGAGATTAAGTATGACAAGGGCTGCGCAGAATTTGGGTATGCAGACGATTAGCCTTAATGTCAGTACAGATGGATGGCAATTAGAAATGGACGAAGGCGTTGTGATGAATGGAAAAAATGCTGAACATATTTCAGAAGCAGCCACTGTCATGGGCGGCTATTGTGATGTTTTGGGGGTAAGGGCTTTTCCTTCCTTAGTAAACGTATCAGATGATTATTCAGAGAAATTGCTCTTGGCATTTAAAAAATATGCAGGAGTACCAATCATTAATCTTGAATCGGCAACCCTTCATCCCCTACAATCATTAGCGGATTTAATGACCATTGAAGAGCATAAGAAGGTGTCAAAGCCCAAGGTGGTTTTGACATGGGCACCTCATATAAAGGCCTTGCCGCAGGCAGTACCTAATTCGTTTGCTCAATGGATGAATCGTGTGGATGTTGATTTTCATATAGCGCAGCCAGCGGGGATGGAATTGGATGAGGCATTTACTGGAGAAGCTAAAATTCATTATGATCAAAGTGCAGCATTGAGGGATGCTCACTTTGTATATGTCAAAAACTGGTCCTCTTTTAAGGAATACGGTAGTGTTGGCAATGCGCCTTCTTGGATGATGACGCTTGAAAAATTAAAAGACACATCAAATGCCAAATTAATGCATTGTTTGCCGGTTAGGCGTAACGTCGTTATTGCGGATGACGCAATGGATAGTGCACATTCTATCATACAAGACCAAGCCAAAAACAGATTGTATAGTGCTCAATTAGTTCTGAGAAAAATATTGACACAATGAAATATACTAAACTTCATGTAATCAAAGTAGGTGGGAATGTAATCAATGACGCTACCATGCTTTTGCCGTTGTTAGAGGCATTTAGTAAGCTTTCCGGGTACAAAATATTGGTTCATGGAGGAGGTTCAAAGGCGAGTGAGGTGGCACAGCGTATGAGCGTTCCCGTCGAAATGGTTGAAGGTCGGAGAATAACGAACGATCAGATGATTGAGGTAGTCACTATGGTATATGGTGGGTTAATTAATAAGCAAATGGTGACACAGTTGCAGGCTATGGGCTGTGATGCTTTGGGATTGACGGGTGCTGATGCGAACCTTATTCTTTCTCAAAAGAGGCCCGTTAAAAGTGGAATTGATTATGGATGGGTAGGGGATCCTATTCAGATCGATGTAAAGAAATTGAGATTGCTATTGGATATAGGCTTGGTACCGGTTTTGGCACCATTAACTCATGACGGTAGGGGTCATATTTTAAATACCAATGCCGATACTATAGCCAATATGATTGCCGTAAGCATGAGCTCATCCTTTGAAGTGCATTTGCTCTATGCATTCGAATTACCAGGCGTAATGCGTGAGTTGAGCGACCCCAATTCCCTAATTAAAGTACTGGATCGTACTTATTACCAAAAGTTGAAATCCAAGGGCATAGTATCTCAGGGCATGATTCCCAAACTTGATAATGCATTTCAAGCCATAGCTCATGGGGTGCGTCGCGTGTGTATAACAAAATTTGATAACATTCATTTATTAGCATCTAATGACGAGTACACCACTATTTCCTGAAAAAGTGCACGAAGACTATCTGCAATCGTCCCTTGAATTGCTAAAGGATTTAATCCGAACGCCTAGTGTAAGCAAATCGGAAGGTGCGACGGCGGATCTTATTGAGAATTTTTTAAATACTCAAAATATCCCGGTTGAGCGTAAGCACCACAATGTCTGGGCACGTAGTCGGAATTATCAGCCAGACAAACCAACCTTATTGCTCAATTCACATCATGATACAGTAAAGCCAAATGCAGGTTATACCTTAAATCCCTTCGAGCCTATCGAAAAAGAGACAAAACTTTATGGTCTTGGAAGCAATGATGCGGGAGCTTCATTGGTAAGTTTATTACATGTTTTTTTATATTTTTATGAAGCAGCGATGCCACTGAACATAATATTTTCCGCCACGGCAGAAGAAGAAATATCGGGGGAAAATGGGCTAAGCGCGATCATTTCAGACCTAGGGGCGGTAGATTTCGCGATTGTCGGTGAGCCAACGGGAATGAGGATGGCCTTTGCTGAAAAGGGCTTAATGGTGCTAGATGGATACGCCAAAGGCAAATCGAGCCATACGGCACGAGACGAGGGAGAAAATGCCATTTATGTAGCGATGCAAGACATCGATTGGTTTAGGAGTTATCAATTTGAAAAAGTATCCCCTATCCTTGGTCCAGTAAAAATGAATGTCACGATGATCGAAGCTGGTTATCAGCACAATATGATTCCTGATCATTGTCATTTTGTAGTTGATGTAAGAACGACACCTGGTTATACAAATTTGGAAATTCTAGAAACCATCAAAGAGCATACACTTAGTGAGCTCATACCACGATCCACTCGTTTGAATCCTTCTGGATTATCAGAAGATCATCTGTTGGTCCAAGCGGCAAAAATGTTAAATTTGGAACTGTTTGGCTCGCCTACCCTTTCAGATCAATCGCTGATGCCTTTTCCGAGCTGTAAAATAGGACCTGGTGTTTCCGAAAGATCCCATACTGCAGATGAGTTTGTTTATGTTAAAGAAATTAAAATAGGCATTAAAGGTTATATTGATCTAATTACTACCCTTAATAATATGATAGTATCATGAAGTTGTGGCAAAAGGAAGAATCCATCGATAAAGTTTTTGAACGTTTTACGGTAGGAAAGGATCCGGAATTAGATGTTCATTTGGCGAAATTTGATATCATGGGTTCCCGTGCCCATACTCAAATGTTGGGGGAAATAGGGCTACTGACTTTAGAGGAAGTGACTGCATTGTGCAAAGAACTTGACAACATAGCGCAACAGATTCTGGCAGGAGATTTTAAAATTGAGGATGGGGTAGAAGATTGCCATTCTCAAATTGAATTACTACTGACTGCAGAATTGGGTGATATTGGAAAAAAAATACATAGCGGTCGTTCTCGGAATGACCAGGTGTTAACCGCCTTAAAACTTTTCGCAAAAGCCGAATTAAGAGAGATTGTGACTTTGACAAAGTCGCTTTTTGATGTGCTTATCACCTTGAGTGAGCGTCATAAGGAGGTGTTAATGCCGGGATATACACATATGCAAGTGGCGATGCCGTCTTCCTTTGGACTTTGGTTTTCTGCGTATGCTGAAAGCTTGATTGACGATTTGATTCAACTCAAAGCAAGCTATCAGTTAGTAGATAAAAATCCGCTCGGCTCAGCGGCGGGGTATGGATCTTCTTTTCCGCTCGATCGTTTATCAACGACCAAGAAGATGGGGTTTGAAGGATTGAATATAAATGCTATTTATGCGCAGATGACCCGTGGTAAGATGGAAAAAAGTGTAGCATTTACCGTTAATAGTTTAGCGGCTACATTAGCCAAATTCGCCATGGATGTATGTCTTTATGCGGGACAGGATTTTGAATTCTTCAAAGTTGATCCAAGATATGCGACGGGATCAAGCATTATGCCACACAAATCGAACCCAGATGGCTTTGAATTGGTGCGTGCTAAGTGCAATGTACTTCAGGCCCTACCTTATGAGTTAAATATGATTTTGGTAAATCTTCCCTCTGGCTATCATCGCGACTTGCAGATACTCAAGGAGCGATTTATTCCAGCGCTTTTTTCTTTGAAGGATTGCTTGAGGATTGTCACCGCCATGACCGAGGCATTGGAGGTGCAGCAGCATGTAATCGAATCGCCCAAATATGAAGCAATCTTTAGTGTAGAAGAAGTCAATAAACGCGTAAATGCGGGGATGGCCTTTAGAGATGCCTATCATGAAGTTTCAAGTCAAATTAAAGCAGGGATTTTGAATTTTGATAGGGATATTCAGCATACTCATATTGGAAGTATTGGAAATTTAAGAAATGACTTAATACAAGAATCTTTCCGAAAAGAATATGCTTTTTTTGAATGATTAAAGAATTGGTTGTCTCAATGCAAAAGGCTTTCCTTATTTTTATGCCATGCCAGTACATCCTTTTCAAATTTATAAATCTTCTGCCGGCTCGGGTAAAACGCATCAGCTTACTTTAGAATATCTCAAGTTAGCGCTTCAGCACGTAGATGCGTTCAAATACATATTAGGCGTCACCTTCACCAACAAAGCGACCAGTGAGATGAAGTCCCGGATTCTGGAGGTTCTTGAAGCACTGAGTTTGGGGAAGAAAGAGGTCATGTCCAAAGATCTAAAAGCGACACTTCATTTTACGGATAAGGAGCTTAAAATAAGGTCAAAGGAGGTTCTATCGGCGATACTGCATCAGTATGGTAGATTTTCGATTGTCACAATTGATAGTTTCTTTCATCAAGTAATTCGTTCTTTTGCACAAGAAATGAGCCTACAGGGTTCTTTTAGTATTGATTTGAATACTGCGCTAGTCCTCAGAAAGGTGATTGATAATTTGCTCGCCAATATAGGAAACCCTGAGCATCTAGAATTAAAAAAATGGCTGACTCAATTTGCTGAAAGTAAAGTTGAGGAAGGGGGTCGGTGGGATTTTAGGCAAGATGTTGAGAAGTTAGCGAATCAGCTGACCACTGATAAGTTCAAAAGTAATGAAGCGTTGATCTTAAAGTTGAGTGATAATCCCAACTATTTTCCGGGGATAAAAAAGCAACTTGTCGATTTTATTAAGTTATTTAAAACAGATTGTCTTCGATTAGCAACATTGGGCGCAGATTGCTTGGCTGAAAAAGGTGGGTTTGAGGTTTTTAAAGGTAAGGCCAATGGTCCGGCAGGATTGTTTAAAAAAATAGCGAACAAAGAATTTGAGGTAAGTACGACACGTCGAGAAGCCTGTGGTAATATAGACGCTTGGTTAACCAAAGAGAATTTAAATAATGCAGAATTGGTTCATTTTTTACAACATAAGCTATTGCCAATCTATGATCAATTAGTAGGATTTATTGATAATAATGAGGTCCAGTATCAATCGATTATGGAGACCAATAGGTATCTATATACGTTTGGTATTTTGTCCAAAATAAATCAAGAATTGGTTAAATACAGAGAAGAACACGACTTGGTTTTAATTGCAGATTTACCAGATTTCTTGAACAAGATTATCAGCGACAGTGACACGCCCTATATATATGAAAAAGTAGGTGCAAGGTATCATCATTATCTAATAGATGAGTTTCAAGATACCTCAGCCTTTCAGTGGGGAAACTTCAAGCCGCTAATCAAAAACGGTACTGATCAGGGTCAGTTTAGCATGGTGGTTGGCGATATTAAGCAATCTATTTATCGCTGGAGGGGGGGTGATTGGCGTTTGCTAAAAGACAAAATCACATATGATATAGGAACGGCGGCGACAAAGGAAAATAACTTAGTTGTTAACTATAGAAGTGGCCTAGACATTGTTGAATTTAACAATAGTATTTTTACCCGAATGCCTGAGATTGCTCAAACTTATTTCTCAGATTTATTGCCTGTTCACGAAGGCGTTGTTATGGATGCACTTGAGGCCTATAAAGGCGTTGCGCAGGAATCACACCTAAAAGAAAAAGAGTCGGCTGTTTGTATAGAATATTTGACTGCGGATGATGAAAATTCCTGGAAGCAGCTAGCGATTCAAAAGACTATAACCCAAGTAGAACAGTTACAGATAAAACAATATCAACTTCGTGACATAGCTATTTTGGTGAGAACGAAGGAGGAAGGGAAGTTAATTGCAGATGGATTTATGACCTATAAGGTATCTGAAAATGCACGTCCAGGGTTCAAATATGACGTGGTAAGTTCGGAGGCCCTTTTCTTATCAAACAGCAATGCCGTTCATCTGGTGATCAATTTGATCAAATGGGTCCATCAAACCAATGATCGTATTTCCTTGTGGGAATGGTTCAGTACTTACTGGGTCATCAAGAAGAAAGGGTCTAAGGAAGAGGCTTTTAAAAAAGTCGATTCGTGGCAAAGCTTTTTTTCGAGGGATTTTTTAAGAACACTTAAATACTGGAGGACCTTGGCTATTTATGAGTTAGTTGAGTCCATTATTGATCATTTAGCACTCAATGAGCTACCCGATGAATTCACTTATTTACAAGGGCTACAAGATGCGGTTTTGGATTTCACTAAAAAAGAGCGAGGGGATATTGCTTCGTTTTTGATATGGTGGGACGAGGAAAGAAAGCAAAGGGCCATCAAAATAGCAGATGAAAATGATGCTGTCAAAGTATTGACCATTCATAAGTCCAAAGGTCTTCAATATCCAATTGTTATTATTCCTTTTTTGAATTGGAAGTTGGATAATGATAGAAATGAAGGAATTATGTGGGTAGATGGATCTCCCTTGAAGGGAATCGCTGAGATACCAATCGTTCCTGTTAAGTATTCAAAAAACTTACTTAAAACCTACTGGTCAGAGGTATACGCCCTTGAGCACATCAATACTTTTATTGACAACATGAATGTGCTTTATGTCGCTTTTACTAGGCCAATCAATGGATTGTTTGCTTTTGGAGAAACAAAAAAGTCAACCGATATCAATAATATAGGAGAATTTGTCAAAAGACTCTTGATCTCTCAGCCTCATTGGGAGGAAACGATACAAAAATATAATATCGGCAATTTGCCTGATCGAAAGACTGTAAATAATGTTCGAAATGAGTTAGCCCTCAGTAGTTATCCGAGCACTTCTTGGCGTGGGTTTGCCAAATTACAAATCAAAGGTTCTTCTTTGATGAACGATCAGCAAGTGCTGGATCCCAGGCAATGGGGAATTTCATTGCATCAGGCTTTGAACCAATTTCATCGGCTCGGGGATCAATATCAGGTCAAGGATTTGGAAATTAAGAGGTTATTGAAATTGATCATTCATCATGAAGAAGTTGAACCATTTTTTAACAATCCCGAAGAAGTAATTTCCGAACAGCCCATATTATTGCCTGGAGGGGTTGTTAAGAGAATCGATCGATTGATTAAGAAAAATGGCGCTTGGATGGTGATAGATTTTAAAACAGGAAGACCAAGAGAAACAGATCAAATTCAACTCAGAGAATACGTAGACATCTTATTGAAAATGGGATTTCACGATTTGAAAGGATATTTAATTTACTTAGACCCGATAAAAGTTGAAGCCATATGATTACTAAGTTCAGAAAACGTGTGGCTTTTCTAAGGATAAGCGTTAAGTTAGAGGCTTAAAAAAATAATATGGCACAAGTAAAGGCAAATGATCTCATTAAAGTTCACTACACAGGCAAGCTTACCGATGGTGAAGTTTTCGATTCTTCAGTTGGCAGAGAGCCGCTACAATTTACGGTTGCAGCAGGACAAATGATCAAAGGATTTGATGCTGCCGTTCATGGTATGGAGCTAAATGAGAAAAAAACAGTCATCATACCTGCAGCTGAGGCCTACGGCGAATACAATGATGAGATGGTTCAGGTGGTACCCAAAGAACATCTGCCAGAAGGGTTGAATCCTGAGGTAGGTCTTCAGTTGTCAGCCACTTCAGATAATGGACATCAAATCCCCGTGACTATTGTTGAGGTCAATGAGGCGGATATAAAAATTGATGCTAATCATCAGTTAGCAGGGAAAGATTTGGAGTTTGAAATTGAGATTGTTGAAATTTCTTAGATTTTTCCTTCATTTTTAGATTCTTCACATCGCGGATTGTTAGTAGGGCGAGTGAGTAAATACACTAACACATCCCCCTAGTCGCATACATTGGTTTTATGTATTCAGAATAAATGAGTTTATTTTGAAGAGTCAAGAATGCCCCACAATCCCATCATGCGACTCGCCACATGGGGCATCTTTTATTACCTATCTATCTCTTTTTTTAAATGATCTGATCACAGTTTATAGGAATTCCCACAACCCCCCACTGGATCTCGTATTTAAATCCGAAGATTAGTAAAATTTGATTTTTATGGATTAAAATCTAGTAAAAATGTCAATTTTCCTATTTAGTTAGGCGTCAAGAATATTTTTTTTCCCAAAATTAAATTTATTAAATCTTCCGTTAAGCTCTAAAAAAGGCATTTGAGTCGTTTATTTAATGTTTTTTTCCTCTTGGTTTCCGTCGCAAAAAATAAGTGGGATAAAGTGGGATAAAGTGGTTGGAAATGTCATATTATTCCATACATTTGTAGTGGTGGTTTATATTTTTAATAACTCTTATGGCTTTTTTTACAAGCGAATTTGAGTGTAAGTTAGATTCCAAGGGTAGATTAGTCTTACCTGCAAAGATTAAGTCTAGTCTACCTGAGGTGTCAACAACGGAGCTCGTACTACGAAAAGGTTTTGAATCAAATTTGATTCTCTACCCCATGTTGGAGTACAAAAAAATACACCAAAAAATATCAAGTCTAAGTGAATTCAATCCTGAACAACGGCAACTCAAGAGGATATTCTTCAGAAGCATTGCACAAGTCGAAATGGATGGTGCGGCAAGAATTTTAGTCCCGAAGGGCATGTTGGCTCATGCTAAAATCGAAAGAGATGTTATTTTGATAGGAATGGGCAATTATATTGAAATATGGAATCCTGATGTGTTTAATCAAAGTCTTAGTGTCAACGAAGCTGAGTTTTCTGATTTAGCTCAAAAGTATCTTGACGAGTAAATGAGCTATCATGTTCCAGTATTACTTAGACATTGTATTGAAGGTTTAAATATTCAGTCTGGCGGCATCTACGTGGATGTAACTTTTGGAGGAGGAGGCCATGCCAAGGCAATATTCGAATCTATGGAGCAAGGAGCCTTAGTCGCATTTGATCAGGATCCAGATGCGCTACCAAATGCATCAGCGTTTAATTCTGATGCAAAACGTTCTTTCCTTTTTGTACCTGCTAATTTCAGGCATCTGAAGCGATTCTTAAAATTTCATAAAATCGAGAAAGTCGATGGTATTTTGGCTGACTTAGGCGTTTCCTCTTATCAATTCGATGAAGAGCACAGAGGATTCTCTACGCGGTTTGATGGCGCACTAGACATGAGAATGGATCGTGTGTCTAAACTTACGGCGGCTAAAGTAGTAAATAGTTATTCTGAAGATCGTCTTGTTGAAGTTTTGAGTAAATACGGAGAAATAAGAAACGCCAAAAGGCTAGCAGCAGATATTGTGCATGCACGACTTAAAGCCCCGATAACCTCCACGGCTATGTTGAAGGCTATTGCGCTTCTGATTGCGCCTCATGGAAAGCAAGCTAAGTACTTAGCTCAATTGTTTCAAGCGATCCGCATTGAGGTGAACGATGAAATAGAGTCATTGAAAGATTTCTTGACTCAAACTAAGGATGTATTAAAATCAGGGGGTAGGTTGGTAGTAATCAGTTATCATTCTTTAGAAGACAGACTGGTAAAGCACTTGATTAACGCTGGCAATTTTGAAGGAAATATAGAGAAGGATTTTTATGGGAACGTGATCAGACCTTATGAACCCATAAAAGGAAGATTAATTACTCCTGATGAGCAGGAGCTTCGGAAAAATAATAGATCAAGAAGCGCTAAGCTCAGGATAGGGATTAAAAATTAATATGGCAACGAACACTTATAAATCTAAAGATAAGCATCGCGGACGAACTATATTTTCGTTTGTAGAGCAGTTTTTTAAAATTGATGAAAACATCAAGGAAGTAATACACGTACGCTATTTATCTCAAATTATTTTTATTTCACTTATTTGTTTGATCTATATCGGCAATAGGCATTACGCTGAAAAAACAGTTAGAAATATTGGATTACTAGAACAGCAAGTAGAAGATCTCAGGGCGGATTATACCACCTTAAAATCGGATTATATGTTTGCTAGTAAGCAATCTGAAATAGCCAAGAAAGTAGCAAAGTTTGGCCTTTTTGAGTCTAGAGTCCCACCACAGAAGATTTTGATGACAAAATGAAAGTCAAGAGCGACATATTGCTTAGAGTACGCATCTCCTATTTGGCTGTTTCCCTATTTACATTGGGTGCAATTTATAGGCTCGTGATCATTCAATATGTTGAAGTGGAGAAATGGAAAGACCTTGGGGAATTCAACGGATTAAAAGTAATGAGTATAAATGCCACCCGTGGCAATATTTATTCGGATGATGGGAGTCTGTTGGCGACATCCCTTCCTTTTTATAAAGTAGCCATCGATCCTTCGTTATCCAAATCAGCATTATTTAATCAAAACATTGATTCCCTTGCCTATTTGCTATCAAAACATTTTGGCGATATGAGTCCGTATCAGTACAAAGCCAAGATTGCCAAGCAAAGGCAGGAGGGACGTCGCTATATGGTTTTGAATAAGAATTTAATTGGCTATCAAGCTAAAAAGTCAATGGCGAGTTGGCCTTTGTTCAGAGAAGGTAGGATGACTGGTGGGGTTATTTTTGAAAAAGTAGAGAAAAGATTCTTGCCCTTTAGTCAATTGGGGGGAAGGACAATAGGAACGGTTAATGGTGAAGATCAAGGCGTCGTTGGTCTTGAATTCAGTTTTAATAAAGAATTGTCAGGCCGAGACGGTGAAGCCTTGTATCAGAAAATGGTAGGTGGTGGATGGAAGCCTATTTACGATGGAACTGAACTAAGACCTAAAGAAGGGCTTGATATTCAAACGACGATTAATATCGATATTCAAGACATTGCCGAAACCGCATTGCTGAAGGCGTTAATGGAAAATCGAGCAGATTATGGTTCTGTAGTAGTGATGGAGGTTAAGACAGGTGAAATTAAGGCAATTTCGAATTTAAGTAGAAATTCAAAAGGTACCTATTTTGAGGAATATAATTATGCTTTGGGAAGTCAAGGATCTAGAGAGCCAGGGTCAACGTTCAAACTGGCGAGTATGATCGCCTTGTTGGAAGATTCAAAAATAAATATTACGGATTCTATAGATACTGGAAATGGTGAATTTAAGTTTTTTAATGAAACGATGAAAGATCATAAAGTGGATGGCTACGGAATGCTTTCAGTACAAGAGGCTTTTGAGAAATCTTCTAATATTGGCATAGCCAAGTTGGTAAATAATCATTTTAGTAAAAACCCACAAAAATTCATTGAGCGGTTGAGGAAAATGGGCCTATATGAGCCCCTTAATCTTCAAATGATCGGTGAGGGTACTTCCTATATTAAAACGCCAGAGGATTCAACTTGGAGTGGTACTTCCCTGCCATGGATTTCACATGGTTATGAGCTGAGAATGACGCCATTGCATACCCTTTCATTATATAATGCAATCGCCAATGAAGGAAAAATGTTGCAACCGATTATCGTCAAGTATATCAAACGTGCAGATCGCATTGAGCAGGCGTTTGAATCCAGGGTATTAAAAGATCAGATTTGTTCGAAAAAGACACTCTATGAAGTTCAAGGAATGCTCGAGGGGGTGATAAAAAGGGGTACTGCACAAAATATTTATACCTCAAAGTATTCGATAGCCGGAAAAACCGGAACAGCAAAAAATGTCAAAAATGGTGTTTATACCGATGAATATTATACTTCATTCGTTGGGTATTTCCCTGCTGACCATCCTAAATACAGCTGTATCGTTGTGATCGATAATCCTAAAGGCTACCAAATATATGGTGGTGATGTGTCAGCTCCTGTGTTTAGAGACATTGCCGATAGAATTTATTCCAATGAGTTAGAACTTCAAAATATAACAGCGATAACTGATAGTCAAGTGGCGGGTACCTTTCCGTTGATTAAGTCAGGTTATCAGCGAGATCTCATTGAGATAAGCAATACTTTAGGAATTTCCAATCATTCGGATGCTCCTAATGCTGATTGGGTAAGTACAAAGATAATTGATGATGCGATTTATTGGAAATCAAATGATTATGAATCTAAACTAGTTCCGAACGTCGTCGGCATGACCTTGAGAGATGCTTATTTTGTTTTAGAAAATGCAGGCCTACAAGTAGTTACTCGAGGCGTTGGTCGGGTTCAGTCGCAATCCTTGACGCCTCGTACGAGAATTAGATCAAACCTTAAAATTGAACTGAAACTTGGCTAAGCTCAAGAACATATTATACGAGATTAAACTCATTGCTATTTCCGGCAGTAGAGAGTTGGAAATTACGGGGATTGCCTTTGATTCGAGAAAGGTAAAACCCGGTGATCTTTTCGTTGCGATCAAAGGGCTGACCACAGATGGTCACGCGCACCTCGATCAGGCAGTTTCTTTAGGCGCTGTTGCCTTGTTGGTAGAGCAGGTTCCTCTTAACCCGCCTCAGCACGTGGCCATTATTCAAACTGATGACTGCGCCAAGTCTTTGGGTATCATTGCTGGTAATTTTTACAATCACCCATCGAGAAAATTGAAACTGATTGGGATAACAGGGACCAATGGAAAGACAACCACTGTTACCTTATTGCATGCTTTATTCACCCAATTAGGTTATCAGGTGGGGATGCTTTCTACGGTCGAAAATAGGATTGGGCAAAAGATAGTAGCTACCAAGTATACAACACCAGATGTTGTGGCGATTAATCAGCTATTGGCAGAGATGATTTCAGAAGGCTGTCAGTACGCCTTTATGGAAGTGAGTTCTCATGCGTTGGTCCAAGAGCGGGTAAATGGACTAACCTTTTCGGGGGGCGTTTTCACAAACATTTCGCACGATCACCTCGATTATCATTTATCTTTTGATGAATATATCAAAGCCAAGAAAATATTATTTGATCTTTTAGGTAAGGAGGCCTTTGCCTTGGTTAACGCAGATGATAAAAGAGGGGCCATAATGTTGCAAAACACCAAGGCGTCTAAATATAGATATTCTTTAAAGGGTATAAGCGAATTTAAAGCCAAGATTCTTAACAATACCTTTCAGGGACTTGAGCTTGAAATTAATGGTCATCATGTTTGGTTTAAGCTCATAGGTGCTTTTAATGCCTATAATCTATTAACGGCCTTTTCAATAGCCAACATATTGGGTGAGGATGAACACGAAGTACTGATCCAGCTATCTCAATTGACAGGTGCAAGAGGCAGATTTGAGTACATTCTCAATGATTCAAAGGTCATGGCCATCGTTGATTATGCACATACCCCTGATGCGTTGGACAATGTCTTGTCTACTATTGATGGATTGAGAACTAGAAACGAACAACTCATCACTGTTATCGGATGTGGCGGAAATCGGGATAAGGAGAAAAGGCCTAAAATGGCCTCCATAGCGGCGCGCTACAGTGATAAGGTGATATTGACAAGTGATAATCCACGATTCGAAAGTCCTGAAGCTATTTTGGACGATATGATGTTAGGTATTTCGGCATCGGTCAAAAAAAAGGTAATGCGCATTACTGATCGAAAGGAGGCCATAAGGGTCGCCTGTAACTTGGCGAAATCTGCAGATGTTATTTTGGTGGCAGGTAAAGGGCATGAGGATTATCAAGAAATCGAGGGCTCAAGAACCCATTTTGATGATAAAGAAGTATTAACTGAAATGCTAAACGGACGCTGATGTTATACCATTTTTTTGACTATCTCGAAAATCATTATAACTTCTTTGGTGCAGGGGTATTCAAATATATTTCATTCAGAGCGGGTATGGCGACCGTTATTTCGTTATTGATCACCATTACTTTGGGTAAAACATTAATCGCGCGACTCAAACATTTTCAGGTGGACGAATCTATCAGAGAGTTGGGGTTACCAGGGCAAATGCAGAAGTCTGGAACACCTACAATGGGAGGAATTATCATCATCATGGGAATCGTGTTGCCAACACTATTATTTGCCGATTTAACCAATGTTTATATTATTTTATTACTTATTTCGGTATTGTGGATGGGAACTATCGGATTTATAGACGACTATCTAAAGATCAAGAAGAAGAACAAAGAGGGCCTTGGTGGCAAATTTAAAATTGTTGGTCAAATTGGCCTTGGTTTGATTGTCGGTTGTACGATGGTTTTTCATCCTGATATTTTGATTCGTGAATTTAGCGGAACGAATTTTAGCACATTTAATGACCTAAAATCTGCGGCGACAACCATTCCGTTTTTCAAAGACAATCAGTTTCAATACTCTTGGTTTATGCCTGATGGTTACGTGGAGTATACCTGGATACTGTATGTCGGAATCATTTCCTTCATTGTCACAGCAGTATCAAATGGTGCCAATATCACTGATGGTATTGATGGCTTGGCGGCAGGAACTACTGCAATTATAGGTCTGACCCTAGCCATCCTGGCATATCTTTCTGGTAACGTGATTTTTTCTGATTATCTGAACATTATGTACATACCTAATTCAGGAGAATTAGTAATTTTTTGTGCTGCATTGGTTGGAGCATGTATCGGTTTTTTGTGGTACAATGCTTTCCCGGCTCAAGTGTTTATGGGAGATACGGGTAGTCTTGCTTTAGGGGGAGTCATTGCGGTCCTTGCCTTGGCTATTAGAAAGGAACTTATGATTCCACTCTTATGTGGGATCTTTTTTATTGAGCTATTATCCGTCATTATTCAGGTAAGTTATTTTAAGTATACCAAGCGAAAATATGGAGCGGGTAGAAGGGTCTTTTTGATGTCCCCAATTCATCATCATTATCAAAAAAAAGGATTGCACGAGTCCAAAATTGTTACACGATTTTGGACCTTGGGTATTCTTTTGGCAGTTTTCACATTAGCTACACTTAAACTCAGATAGGTATCAATGATGATCATGATTAAGAAACGATATTTTGTCATCCTTATTTGCCCTTCATTGCTATGATAGAAAAAGTCGTCATATTAGGAAGTGGAGAAAGTGGGTTAGGGGCTGCGATTTTGGCAGCTAAATACAACTATGACGTTTTTATTTCAGATATTGGCATTATTGCGGCACCGACAAAATTAAAGTTACAAGAAATTGGTGTTGAGTTTGAAGAGGGGGGACATAGCAAATCATTGATTCTCGCTGCCAACACGGTGGTGAAAAGTCCGGGAATTTCTGATTCGAATCCTTTAATTCTAGAATTGTTGACCCTTAATATTGCGGTCATTTCAGAAATTGAGTTTGCTTTTAGACACATTGGATCCCAAGCTAAAATCATCGCCGTAACGGGTACAAATGGCAAGACGACAACGACGCTACTAATCTATCACTTACTTAAGACCGCAGGGTTCAGGGTAGGTTTGGCTGGTAATGTAGGATATAGTTTGGCAAAACGGGTAGCCGAGGGTAACTACGATTACTATGTAGTCGAGATCAGCTCCTTTCAATTGGATGGCATTATTAGTTTCAAACCAGATATTTCTGTCCTGCTCAATATCACCCCTGATCATTTAGATCGCTATGATCATGATTTGAAAAAATATGTTTCCTCTAAATTTAGGATTGTTGAAAATGTCAGTGAGCATTGTTCATTCATATATAACGCAGATAGTGTTTCTGTAAATGAAGAATTAAGTAGACGAAATGTTGAAGCAAGTTTATTTGCGATTTCGACATATCCTCATTTCAAAAAGGGGGCTTTTATTGATGATAAACATCTTATTTTCAATTTGGATTATTCTGAGAAAAAGGAGCGCATTCCTTTGGCTGATATTCAGTTGATTGGTAAACATAATATGATTAATACCATGTCTGCTGTTCTGACAGCATTAATCTTAGAGGTATCCATTCAAAAAGTCATCGAAGGACTAAAATCATTTAAGAATGCGCCCCATCGATTAGAACTAGTAGTTGAAATAGAGGGTGTTAAGTTTATTAATGACTCGAAAGCGACCAATGTGGACGCTGTTTTTTATGCATTAGAAGGGATTAGTGAGCCGATTATTTGGATCGCAGGCGGGGTTGATAAAGGAAACGATTATACATCATTGGATGAATTAGTCGACCAAAAAGTGAAAGGAATTATCTGCTTAGGGATCAATAGCACCAAAATTGCGGCGCATTTTAAAGATAAGGCCAAAGCCATTTTTGAAACAACGGCATTAAATGAGGTGGTCATTAAGGCTATGGAATGGGCGGTGCCTGGAGACGTTGTACTACTGTCTCCGGCCTGTGCTAGTTTTGATTTGTTTAAAAACTATGAGGACAGAGGGGATCAATTTAAAAAAAAGGTCTTGGGCTTAAAAAAGGCGGAGGCATGACGGCGATCAAAGAGTGGGCATATAGAAATCTGAAAGGTGATTCATTAATATGGTCGATTGTATTGCTGCTTTCTATATTCAGTATTCTAGTAGTTTATAGTGCGACCGGTAGTTTGGCCTATAAATATGTGGGGGGTAATACAGAGTACTACCTTATGAAGCACGGCGCGTTGGTGTTGTTGAGTTTGTTTGCGATGTGGCTTGTCCATAGAATTGATTATCGATATTATTCTAAAGTATCCAAATTATTACTATATGTATCTGCAGTGCTACTGGTAGTCACTTGGCAATTTGGATCTAATATTAATGAAGCTTCCAGGTGGCTGAGTATACCCATCATTAATCAGGCCTTTCAGCCTTCGGATTTGGCTAAATTGGCGCTGATTGTTACACTGGCCAATATGCTAGCCAAGCGGCAACATAACATTGCTGATTTTCAAAAAGCCATTGTACCGATGCTCATATGGATTGGTGTTATCTGCGGATTAATTGCAATGACCAATATTTCGAGCGCGCTAATGCTTTTCGGAACCTGCATGGTGGTTTTGTTTATTGGTAGAGTACCTGTCAAATTTATCGCCATGCTTATTTTTATTGGCGGAATTTCGGGCATTTTGGCCATTTCGTTTGGACAAAGAGGGGGTACTGCCAAGAGTAGAATTGAGTCTTATTTTGGAGATGAGATCCCTTACCAAGCCCAACAGGCCTATGCCGCCATTGCCACTGGTGGTTTGTTTGGGAAAGGTCCAGGTCAAAGTGATCAAAGGAATTTTTTACCATCGGCCTATTCAGATTTCATTTATGCTATTATTATTGAAGAATATGGTCTTATTGGTGGATTGAGTGTGTTGATGCTTTATTTAGGATTGCTTTACCGAGGAATGAAGGCGACCACCAATTCAGATACTGCCTATGGTGGTTTGCTTGCGTCTGGATTGGTTTTTTCAATCATTTTTCAAGCCATGATCAATATTGGGGTGACGTTAGGGGTGGGACCCATTACAGGAGTAACCTTGCCGCTCTTGAGTATGGGGGGCACCTCTCAGTTGTTTTTTGGAATAGCACTTGGGATGATCTTAAGCGTGACGCAAGGGCAATTGGAAGGCGATACTTTAGGTAATAGAAATCAAACAAAGAAACCTCAATTTAATGCCTTATGATTGGTGCTAATAAGACATATCGCATCATGATCAGCGGAGGGGGGACCGGCGGCCATATCTATCCGGCGATTTCTATTGCCCAAGCGCTCAAGGACTCCACGGCTGAAGTAGATATTCTTTTTGTGGGTGCAAAAGGGAAGATGGAAATGCAGAAAGTACCAGAGGCGGGTTTTGAAATAGTGGGATTATGGATAAGCGGTATTCAGCGAAGACTGACTCTTCAAAATCTTTTATTTCCCTTAAAGCTGGTGGTGAGCTTATTGAGATCGTTTCAATTACTTAGGACATTCAAGCCAGACGTGGTGATAGGCGTAGGGGGCTATGCCAGTGGACCTTTGCTTCTTGCAGCAATTATCAAGAAAATCCCTACGCTTATTCAAGAGCAAAATGCCTATGCTGGGTTGACCAATAAATGGTTGGCTAGATCAGTAAATACTATTTGTGTCGCTTATGAAGGAATGGAAAAGTTTTTTCCTATTGAAAAGATAGTCATTACGGGCAACCCAGTTCGTAAGAACATCCAAATGGAACTCGGAAAAAAGGAAAGTGCCTATCGTTTTTTTGAATTAGACCCGACAAAAAAAACCATTTTGATTATCGGAGGTAGCTTAGGAGCAAGAACGATTAATGAAAGCATTTTGTCAGGGATTAATCAATTAATGGAAGCAGATGTTCAAGTAATTTGGCAAACGGGTGCCTATTATCATCAAGAGGTATTAGCTAGGGTGAAAGAGCAGCTTGATCACCGACTCAAGATTTTCAATTTCATTAGTGAAATGCAAGAGGCCTATCTAGTTTCAGATATCGTTATCAGTAGGGCTGGTGCGTTATCCATTGCTGAATTGATGCTCACAGGTAAGCCATCAATTTTGGTTCCTTCACCCAATGTCGCAGAGGATCATCAGACACTCAATGCCAAAACTTTGGTCAATAAGGGAGCCGCCATATTGGTTGCAGATCTTGCTGCCCATGAAGATTTAGTAAAAACAGCATTGTCCTTGGTTTCAGATAAAGTGAAACAAGAGGCACTAAGTAAAAATATATTGTCTATGGGACATCCTGAGGCAGCAAGGGACATAGCTAAAGAAATAAGAGCACTAGTAGCGTGAATTTGAATCAAATAAATAGCGTATATTTTATTGGCATCGGAGGCATTGGTATGTCCGCGTTGGCTAAATGGTTCCAGCAGCGAAATCTTCCCGTTGCAGGTTACGACAAGGTGCAAACGCCCCTAACCCTTTCCTTAGAGCAAAGTGGCATCTCTATTCATTATACAGATTCGGTTGATCAAATCTCAGATGTCTTTAAGGACCCCTTGGGCACATTACTGATTTATACCCCCGCCATCCCCAAAACGCATCAAGAGCTTCTATATTTTCAGCAGGGAGGCTTCCAAATAAAAAAGAGGTCAGAAGTTTTAGGTCTTATCACAAGGGATCATTTTTCTATAGCAGTTGCGGGCACTCACGGAAAGACAACTACTTCTTCGATGATTGCGCATATCTTGAATCAAGGACCGTTGGGATGTTCTGCTTTTGTCGGAGGCATTATGACCAATTATAATTCAAATTTAATCATAGGAGGGGATCAGGCGCCGGTGGTCGTTGAGGCCGATGAGTTTGATCGTTCATTTTTGAGATTGAGTCCGGATTTTTCTATTGTTACCTCGCTGGATCCAGATCACCTTGATATTTACGGTGATCCAGAAGAGATGCGCAGAAGTTACCTAGATTTCATTCAATTAACGGATAAAGAGGGTACCATTCTTTTGCATGAAGCGGTCGCCACGCAGCTGCGTGGTGTGCTAGATCGTAAGTATAAAACCTATGGTCTGGTTGATGCTCAGATCATGGCCAAAAACATCAGGGTAGACGGTACCAAATTCATTTTTGATTATGTGGGTGACTTAGAGATCAAAAATATTGCCTTGGCTTTACCAGGGTTTCACAACGTTTTGAATGCAACTGCCGCCATTACGGCAGGGTTGGATCAAGGGCTATCACCCCAACTTATTCAGACAGCAATCGAGAGCTACTCAGGCGTAAAACGAAGATTTGAATATATTGTTAATAGTGAAGATCTGGTATATATCGATGACTATGCCCATCATCCAAGCGAAATAGAAGCATTGATCAGATCGGTTAAAAAGTTATATCCGGAAAAGAAGATAACCGCAATTTTCCAACCTCATTTGTTCACAAGAACGAGGGATTTCCAGAAAGGATTTTCAGAAAGTCTTTCTCAAGCTGATGAGGTCATTTTATTGGACATATATCCAGCGCGGGAACTACCGATCATAGGCATTACTTCTGAAGTGATACTTGATGACATCTCACATGAAAGCAAGTGCATTGCTCATTTGGGTGATTTTCCTTCTTTTTTAAATCAATATGACCTTGAGGTGTTGCTGACTATTGGCGCGGGAGATATTGACACATTGATTCCTATCATTAAATCACATTATACTTGATATGAACGCAAAATTGAAATATATATTACTGTATTCACTGGGAGGATTAATATTGATCGTTGTGATAGGATTTCGTGCAAAAAAACTATCAGAAAAAAAGGTTGCTGAAATCAATATTGACATTAGTCATCCCGGCGGTATTTATTTAATTGATCAAAATGAAGTCAAATCGTTGCTGCTAGCAGACCAATCAAGTCAGGTACAAGGACTTAATATTGGTTCACTGAACTTCAGAGATCTTGAAGAAAGGGTAGAAACCAATGCCTTTGTAAGTAACGCTGACATTTATTTTGATGTGGCTGGAAATCTGGTGGCTAATGTCTCGCAAGCAAAACCCATCGCTCGTATCTTAAATCCAAATGGCCAAGACCATTACATTGATATCAGTGGACGCTTATTGCCTTTGAATAGTCATTATACTCCTAGAGTCGCGCTAGTTACTTTTGATCAATATCCAGCATGGAAGTCAGGACTTTGGGAAGATGAATTTGGAAGTCAGTTACTTGATCTTTTGATTTTCATTGACAAAAATCATTTTTGGAAGGCTCAAATAGCTCAGGTCATGGTTGATACTCGTCATGAATTAACCTTAATGCCACAGGTGACCAAACAGATGATTCTGTTTGGTCAATCAACAGAGATTGAATCAAAATTTAAAAAGCTTGAAGTTTTTTATCGAGAGGTAGCGCCTAAGAAGGGTTGGAATACCTACAACTATGTTAACCTAAAATATACTAATCAAATTGTCTGTAAGTAAATAAATAAATGAATGAATCATGGATAATGACCGAATAATTGTAGGCCTTGATATTGGCACCACGAAAATCTGCGCCATAGTGGGCAGAAAAAATGAATATGGCAAATTGGAAATACTTGGCATGGGAAAAGCTGTCTCTGATGGGGTCATTCGCGGTATAGTTACCAATATTGATAAAACCGTACGAGCCATAGAAATGGCTATTGAGGAGGCTAGTGCCCAATCTGAAATTGAAATTAACGTTGTGAATGTTGGTATCGCTGGCCAACATATAAAGAGTTCGATTCATCATGGATCGATTACAAGAAACAACAATGATGAAATCAGTATTGAGGATGTCAACAGACTGGCCAACGACATGCATCGAATTGTCATACCTCCTGGGAGCGAGATCATTCACGTGATGCCCCAGGATTATATCGTTGATTATGAGGCGGGGATTAAAGATCCTGTTGGCATGTCTGGCGTAAAACTTGAGGCGGATTTTCATATCATTACGGCTCAGACCAACGCCATCAATAACATCAACAAATGTATTAAGCGTGCGGGTTTGAAAATTGAAAATTTAATTTTGGAACCGTTGGCGTCAAGTTTGGCAGTTCTCAGTGAAGAGGAAAAAGAGGCTGGAGTTTGTCTGGTTGATATCGGTGGGGGTACTACTGATATCGCTGTATTTTATGACAACATCATCCGTCATACAGCGGTAATTCCTTTTGGAGGAGATATCGTTACAGCAGATATTAAGCAGGGTTGTATGGTGATGCACAATCAGGCGGAATTGTTGAAAACAAAATTTGGAAGGGCGATAGCTGACGAAGCCAATCCCAACGAAATAGTGGCTATTCCTGGCTTTAGAAATAGACCAGCCAAGGAGATTTCAGTAAAAAATCTAGCTAACATCATTGAGGCCAGGATGGAGGAGATCATAGAGATGGTTCACACCGAAATTATTTCTTCGGGGTTTCATAAAAAATTGGCAGCGGGTATTGTAGTTACGGGTGGCGGTTCGCAGCTCAATAATCTCAAGCAACTTTTTGAATATATGACGGGACTTGATGCGAGAATAGGTTACCCCAATGAACATTTAGGTAAAAGCAAAGTGGAGCATGCCAAAAGCCCCATGTTTGCCACTTCCGTTGGACTAGTGTTGACCGGATTCAAAGCCTTAGATATAAGAGAAGAAAATTATCACGAGTCTGTGGGCGGCGTTCGGAAAGTAAAGGACAAGAAAAGTTCTAAATTTTTCAGCAATATGCTGGTAAGAACCAAAGAATTACTGATAGACGATTTTAAAGACAAACAAGAATATTAATAATAGACAATCTACTAAAGAGAAAGATCATGATAGAAAATACATATGCATTTGAACTACCCACTCAGCATAAGTCAATTATAAAGGTAATTGGTGTTGGTGGTGGAGGTAGCAACGCGGTCAACTACATGTTTAATCAAGGTATTAAAGACGTTGATTTTGTCGTTTGCAACACAGATATTCAAGCCTTAGAAATGAGCCCAGTGCCAAATAAGTTGCAAATAGGTATTAACCTGACCAGTGGCTTAGGTGCTGGTGCAAATCCTGAAAAAGGAAAGAATGCGGCCATTGAAAGTAAAGAGGAAATCAGGGAACTTTTGGGTGACAACACCAAAATGGTCTTCATTACGGCAGGTATGGGAGGAGGTACCGGTACCGGTGCCGCGCCTATCATTGCGTCTGTTGCGCAAGAAATGGGGATATTGACTGTAGGTATAGTCACGGCACCTTTTGGTTTTGAGGGTCGTAAAAAAATCGAACAGGCCAATGAAGGTATTAAAGCATTAAAAGAACATTGCGATACCGTCTTGGTGATTCTCAATGACAAAATCAAAGAGATGTATGGAAATCTTTCTATAAGAGAGGCTTTTGGACAAGCGGACAATGTATTGACAACGGCATCTAAAGGAATCGCAGAGATCATTACCGTATCTGGTTATGTCAATGTTGACTTTGAAGATGTCAAGACCGTAATGAAAGGAGCAGGAGCTGCCGTGATGGGTAGTGCTGAGACTTCCGGCGAAAACAGAGCCATAAGAGCCGCTGAAGCAGCTATTAATTCACCTTTACTTAATAATCATACCATCGCAGGTGCCAAGAAGATTCTATTGAGTATCGTTTCAGGCGAAGCCGCCGAACTACAAATGGATGAATTGACGGAGATTACTGATTACATGCAAGACATGTCCGGAGAAGATGCAGAAGTCATATTCGGTCATGGCATTGATGTTAATTTGGGTGAAAACATTAGAGTTACCATTATTGCGACTGGGTTTATTACACCTGAGTTAGCGGGATCTGCGAGTAAAAATGAAGCTAATAAAAGTATCCAAATAGCTGACGTTAGTGGTGATAAGGATGATGAAAGCGAGGATAAAATAGTTGATCAAAGGTATCATTTAGAAGCTTCTGAAGGCATCAATCAAATTAGTCTATTTGGAGAAAAGGAGGAAGAAAATGCACCAAAGGATGATCTTAATTTTAATACAATTATAACTACACCATCCTTTACTAATAAAAGATCAGATAAAGATGATGATCCTTTAACTTATGAATTTGATATGTCTGAGTCGTCAGAAGAAAATAGTGACGACTTTGGCATGGAATATAAATCAGCACATCAATATACAGATGATTATCCTTTGGAAGAGTTAAAAGAAAGCACCCTGTCTTCAAAGCGAATTCAACTAATGGAGGCTCGACGCAAACGAGAAGAAATTATTTTGAATGAAAAACATAGACAACCTATTTCGCAAGAAGGGTTTAAGGAGCGCTGGGAGGTTCCTGCATTTGAACGAAAAAAAGTGCAGTTACAGAAAGTAGCCCATTCAATGGAAAACAATATTTCAAAATTCAGCTTGACTGAGGACAATCAAATATTAGGCAATAATAAGTTTTTACATGACAATGTAGATTGATGATAATAGATCGATAGATTTATTTACACAGACAGAGAGGTCCTTCCCAGTGAAGGGCCTTTTTTTTGTTTTAGCTGCTATCTGAACTGATCAGGATGTGTAATGTAGGTCATTGAATAGCTTAAAGGAATCATAGATTGTTAAGGTTTTTTGCTGGATTTAGCCATGAGCGAGAGTGATCATTTTAGGGCAACCTAGGCCCATGCGTATGAAAAAATGGGTACCTATTTTTTTATTAAAATCAATAAAAAATATAGATGAAAACAATTACCCCTTAATCCTTCGTTAAAATAAGGTGACGATCCCATTACGGAATTGTACTGTTCAAGAAGTACACTGGCAATAGGTAAGCAGACCTAACCCACTGCTAATCAACTATTTGTTTAATACTTCAAATAAAAAAGATAGAGGTGTCCGCTTAACATCATATCATATTTGAGATATACATTTTATCTGCTTTTACCATTCTGATGATTAGATTATTGAAGATGGTGTCTTTGTTCTGGGAGCGATTAATTCGGTAGGAAAACTCGCTCAAATAGCGTTCAATATGCCTTTTGCTTACCCAGGAGTAAGTCGTTCTCAACCATGACTTCACTTGATGAATCATCGTATGAATCGCCTTAAAATTCAGACCTAATTCACTGGAGATCTGCTTGATGGTATAATCTTTAGCTATTGGCCGATAGCCTTTCCATTTGTCAGTGACCACTTGGGCTTCTTTGTCAATGTGTTGGTCAAATATAGGTCGAAGTGATTTGGCTGAGAAGTCCTTGATTTTGAGGGCATAAAACCGTTTTACTTTCCCTTCCTCAGTCAGCTCCACAGCACATACTACTTTCTTTTTGTTACCGCCATAGCTTCTTCCGGTATGTCCCGCTTCTTGGCCACCTACTACAAACTCATCCACATGAACCTCACCCTGCATGGGATGATTTTCACTGGATTTCATTGCCTCACGGACTTTATGCATAAAGTTCATCGCTGTTTTACGATTAATCTCATAGCGCTTGGCAACATACATGGCAGAGAGCCCTTTCGTGCTCGTACTCATCTCAAAACAGATATGAAAGGCTTTTAAAAGCCCAAATTTAAGCTTATGAAACATGGTGTCTGCTCCTGCACTTTCTGTGTCGCTGCACTTATTACAAGTGCGCGCATAATCCTTTCTAATTTGACTACCCTTATGCCCACATTTTCGGCAGGTGTATCCATCTTTCCATTTGATTTCTGCCAAATATTTCTTGCAGTCAAGTTCAGTTTGGAAGCTTTTACTGAACTCTATGACTCCTTGACCATTAAATATATCCATTTTGAGCGTTTGAAAAGCTATAAATATATGCAATTAAAAGGACACCTTTATTTCGATTTATTGTCAAGGAATTTTAGTTATTCTATAACGCCAGTATTAGTTCAATCTCCTTTGAAAAGCATATTTAATAAGTATTTAAATCCTCTTATTTTCCAATATAATAAGGTGGTTTGGAATCAGGGATCAATAAAAACCTGTTTATATACAGGCATATGAACATGTTTGATTCTTTTATAAAAGATAGGTCGAACTTAGAGAGAGTGCCTTAGGAGATATAAACGCTATTTGATTTCTTATTTTTGGTTATGAGTACGCGTAGGGTATTTCCGGTTAGGGCTCCAAAACCGGCTATTAAAGCGCCAATAATTCCTGTTAGATAAATCAATATGATTGGATCTGAGAGGGACATTAAGGATGCAATTTTTGTTGATAAAAAGGAGTTAGTATTTTGATCAATCTGGTAAGTCATTGTAAGCCATGTCAAGCCGGAACCGATAATGGCAGAATTGAAACTATCAAAACTTCTTTGGGGTATTAAAAAACAGATGATACCAGCGCTAATGGATATGCTCCACCAAGGAAGGTAGAATGGTAGTAAATATGAAAACAGGGCTATTAGGACTATTTTGAATATAAATTTCATTTTTTAGTTGTTAACTGTAGTTCATAAATGATTTCTTCTGCTAAAAGGGGATTCCCACCAAAATTCAGTTCAAAATATCTGCCTTCTGCCCATGGCTTAATCATTTGTCCATAGCTCGTATTACCTGGATTTCCGGTTTGGCTTCCAGGATACACACCGTAGGCCTTTACTCCGCTTGAATCCATGTCTACAATCATTCTCCAGGAAGGTCCGTGACGTTTACTAGCGGCATTTACGATATTGTGATTACCCCCAATATTGACGTTGTGTACACTGAAAGATGAAAATTGATTTATAAGATGATTAATATCAGTTCCTTTGAAATTAGCCCAGCTTTCATCTTTATCATTTTCTTTCTTCCAACTCTCGAGAGAGTCAACGGCCAATTTAAAAGTTAATCTTAATAGATCGGGTAAGGATTCTGTTTGAGGTGTTGATAATCTGTCGTAAAAGGGCAATAAACTGTCTGTTTTTATCAATAAGCTGGTTGTATAAACATTGGGCTTATCAATGGATATGCTTATCGTATCAAATTCATCCCATAGTTCCTTAAAAAGGATATCATACCATAATTCAAAGTTGCTTGGTGCATTTAAAGAAGGCTCATTGAAATAATCCCATTTCACGAGCTCATTAAAAAATATTATTTCTTCATTTAATAAGGAGTTGGTGTCAATTTTAGCTAATATAAAAGGTAATATTTCTGATGCGATATAATTGAAATTATCATTTTGAAGGTTCATTAAATCTTGAGGAGTAATATTATTCATGCGCTCCAAACGATCATTAATCCTTCTATTTCTATAATACTCATAGGAATTAGCATAGATGTAGTAAGGGTAAGTGCCGGGGTCCACCGGAAATTGATTCGCAGAGCTCAAAAAGCCTTGCGGGTGGTTGAAGACTTGAAGTCTATGTTCAAAAGGAATATAGGACGTCCATTCAGTTCTCGGGTCTGATCCGTCTTGCAGGAATTTCCCCTGACCTGGCCATTTTACTGGGAATTTTCCTGGTAAATTTAGGGCAATATTACCTTTAGTGTCGCTGAAAATCACATTTTGAGGCGGGCCTGTGAAATACCTCAATGCTTCTTCGAAATCGCTATAATTTTTTGCTTTATTGAATTGAAACATGGCCTTGAAAGTGGTTGCTTGATCATGGGCAATCCATCGCATTGCATAATTTGCTTTCATATTATCACCTAAAAAATTTCGGTCATAAACAACAGGTCCTTGATGCACTTTAATGATGGTGTCATTGAAACTTTCCGCGTCTTTCACGACAAAATGTTCAATTACCATCTCTGTTTTAAACCATTGATTATTGTATCGATATTCTTTTCTCAGACTGTCCTTGAAATTAACGGCATACCAGTCAACTTGATCGCGGGGTGAGTTGGTCACCCCCCAAGCAATTGAATCATTGAATCCTATAAGAATGACCGGGGTACCAGGTACAGTTACACCCATGACGTTCATGGTAGGACTCGTAAGATGACTGGCATACCAGATAGATGGTAGTGTCAGTTCGAGATCAGGCTCGTTTGCCAATAGCGAATGTCCAGATTTTGATTTGGTCCCGTCTATGGCAAAATTATTACTTCCATTGAGCGGATTTTGTTTCGAGATAGTCGTTTTTATAGAATTTCCTGGTTGTAATACATCAGGGATTTGGGGTATCGATGTGGGAGAAAAATTAAATTCAGTATCCTTGGGTATAACAGGATCAATATTACTTGAATTTTCCGGAAATAAAAGGCCAAACATTTTATCTCCAAAGAGTTCTCGAGCGTTTGTGTTTTCGAGGTCAGATTCACCCCGAGATAAGGTGCTTGAGAGTAGGGCATAGGCCATGCAGGTCTTGAGGGTCGTCCATTCTTCTGGTCCATAATTTAATAGCTTAAACTCGATAGGATAGTCTCCTGGGTCCAACGTTGACAGGTATTTATTCACACCGTTTGTGTAAGCGATAACCAATACGCTTAGTTCGTCATTTCGCATCAATTCCTCATGAAATTTCAAAGTCATATCCTTAAGCCCAATTCTTCTTTGCAGACGATCAAATTCAAGTGCCCTTTCACCAACAATTTCGGAGACTCTTCCCATCACAACCCTTGAGTAAAAATCCATCTGCCAGAGTCTATGATAAGCAGTTACATAGCCTTGAGCAAAGTATAAGTCGTAATCATTTTTTGCCGTAATGTGGGGTATCAATAATTCATCAAATTTGATACTAACATCTTCTTGAAGCCCTTCTATTTCAATTTCAGAAGGGAGTTGAATGATTTCTTTTTCCGAATTCCTCCAAAACCCTCGTTGTGGATTTAAAAATTCACCTAATGAAGGGGCCCCCATCATTGGCCTATTTAGTATGCCAATTAACACGATGGTAAAGGTTAAGGAAAATACAAATTTGATGAGTTTCATTGGGATGTCTTATAGCTTTTTAAATCTATTATTTTTTCTCTATTATAAACAAGAATGTGGTGTTTATAATTGGCAAGTTAGTGACTTTAACTAATAATTTTCACTCAGTAGTTAACAGCGCCATTTACTAAGATCTTTTGAACATTTTACCCTTTCCTCCAGTCAAGAATACTTCTAATTGAAAAGAATAAAATAAGTATTGATCATTGGTTTTGGAATTGCCTCTTGGAGCACCTGGAATTAAAGTGTTCCATGCGTCTTCATTTTCTGTATAATTTTCCCGTCGTCGATTAGATAATTGATACTGAATGCTTTTATTATCTATAAATTCAGGAAAGGAGGTAGAAACATCATCAAGGTAATCAGTAAAACTGTATCGGTAGGCCAATTCAAAATTGAAATTTATAAAAGGCGTGATTTTCATTTTTAAACCTAGGCCTACGGGAATGATTAGGGCTATTTTGTTATAATTAATATTTTCTGTCTGATAATCACGAAGACTATATTTGGCATTAATTTCTTTGCCGTTTTCTTGAACCATTAAATAGGTATATGGGTCAAAGGTTGTTATGCCCATGCCAAGCGTACTATATGGATCAAATTTCCATCGATTGTTATATATACCAGCATATTTCCTGAAAAAATAGACACCTTGAATACTCATTTCCCAATTATTACTTTCAAAGGAAAGGTTTCGTTCTTTTTCCCAACTTTGGTCGGCTGCCTTTTGATCATCTCCACGTATCTGATAAAATCCAATCGTTGTGCGGGCACTTATTTTAGTCCATAGACGGGCTTCTAAAGATAAGGTTCCATGGCTAAAGTCAGTTTGGCGTTTATTTTGAGTGTTTAATTCACCAAAATACTTGGTCTGGCCAGTTCCCAGCGAAAGGCTAAAATATCGATCATTTAACTGCCAGGCCATGAAGTTCTGTCCTTTTCCTATAAAGGGAAGGAGTAGTAGGGCTACTATAAAAATGGACCTATTCATAGGTTCAAAAATAAGATTAAATTGTGAGCATTTAGCCATAGAAAGTATATCAAAATGGTATTAATCGGATGATAATGGCTTTTAATTTGAATGAATCAAGAAAGCTGAGCTTGCGGTTTAATGTAGTTTCAAGGCTTCATGATTAAGAAACTTAATTTTTGTAATTTGCCAATTTGTTTCAATTAAATTAGAAAATCGGTATATTTATTTTTATTCACAACTAATCATAAATAAAAATGAAACAATTATTCACTGCAGTCTTGGCACTGTTTATAATGACTGGAAGCTATGCTCAGGTCATTAATGTTCGCTATCTCAAAGTAGATAGAGGTATGGAAGATAAATTTATTGAAGGTGTAAAAAAGAAAACTAAGAATTATAATTCAAAGGAAGGTCACATTAGATATTTCACTTTCATGATTAATACTGGCCCACACTCAGGTGAGTTTTCTAGGATTAGATATGAAGATGAATTAGCCGCGTTTGATTCGGATGATGCCGTAGGAAATGCCTACTGGCAGGAATTGCTAGGATCCATTCATACCAATACGCTATCACAGCGTTGGTCGTACGGTAAGGAAGCTTCTAACGTCACTGTTAGTCCATTTGATAAGCCACTTAGAAGAGTCATTACCTATAATTATCAAGGAGAAATGGAAGATAAGTTTTGGAGATTTAGATTAAATGTAGCCAAGGCCATTAAAAGTGCAGGGGTTGATATTTTCATGGAGGTTTGGGCGTGTGCTTCAGGATGCGATGGGAATACAGTAAATATTGTTTTTGGACATAAGAATTATGCTGAGTTGGCCAGTGATAATAATGAGGAATGGACTAAGGTTTATGAAAAATACAATGAACTCTTTGGCGATAAGGCCTATGATGAGGATATTAAAGATTTCGAATCATCGTTAGAGATGTATGGTAGGAGTTCGTATGAAATGACTTTTTTGCCAGAACTTAGTTCACCCCAATCAATGTCATCGTTAGAAAAATTGGATACTGGAAATTAATCAAAATGATTTTAGTTTTAGCGACGCCCACAAAGGCGCCGCTTTTTTTTGCAAACAACCCTTCGTGATATTGGTTAAAGTTTTACATTTTCTTGAATTAACAGTACTTTCTGAAGATTTACTTTAACGATTTTACTTTTGAAGAAGTAACTATGGTAGAGAACTTTAAAGTCATTATCTAATTGATTATCAAGTAATTGCGGACACAGCAAGGGGGAATGAGTGATGTTCTTGTAAGGCTTAATTGATTTTTTTCAGGTACGCTCTTCCTTAACAAGCACTTTTTTTCATTTGATATTATTAACCATTAAAGTAATGAATTGAGTATTGAAAGTATCTGTTACCAATTTTAATGATTGGAAAAAAGAATTTGACAGCCACAAAGAAAGAGCAGCCATGTGTGATGAAAACAAAAACAATCCCCGTGAAAATCAATGATATGAGTTGTATGGTAATACTATACTAGGTGGATATGGAGGGCATGCAGCAATTAATGAGCTCAGATTATCTGACCAAGTTAACGGAGTAATTAAAGATAGTAAATGATGAAATGCATTCTTTTGAGCCATTGGCGCATTAATTGAGAACTAGTGGCTTGTAAAACACCTTCCTAGAGAAGTTGCATCAAAAAATAAAACAGCCCTGACGTGG
>JABMNK010000099.1 GCA_013204595.1 Flammeovirgaceae bacterium | reverse complement strand
CTAATACATCCCGCCAGTAAAATAGTTTTATCAAAAAATGAACGAATTTCTCCGACAAGGGCAATAGGATTGATGGTTCCGGCATGTCCCCCAGCACGCGCAGCTACCAGAATCAATCCGTCAACCCCGGCACCTGCTGCCTTTTCAGCGTGCCTTTTCATGATTACATCATGGAACACCAACCCGCCATAGCTGTGAACCGAATTGATCAATTCGGAAACGGCCCCCAAAGAAGTAATGACCAGTGGCACCTGATGCTTGATTACAACCGCTAAGTCTGCCTGCAGTCGAGAATTGGTTTTATGAACGATGAGATTAACCCCAAAAGGGGCCGCCCTCTTCCCGGATTCCTTCTCCCACCGAACTAAGGTATCCTTGATTTCAATGATCCATTCTTCAAATCCCGCCGTCGTTCGATTATTTAAGGCTGGGAAGGTACCGACAATGCCATTTTTACAAGATTCAATTACCAATTTCGGTCCTGAAATCAAAAACATAGGCGCCGTGACAACTGGTAGGCTGAGGTCGCTAATAAAGGCTGCTTTACTCATAATATTAGATTTAAAGTACTTCAAATAATCCGGCAGCACCCATTCCCCCTCCTATACACATCGTGCTTACAACATATTTGGCGCCTCTTCTTTTACCTTCAATCAAGGAATGCCCGACCATACGAGCACCACTCATCCCATAGGGATGCCCAATGGAAACAGCTCCTCCATTTACATTCATAAGCTCCATCGGAATCCCCAATTTTTGCTGACAATACAGGACTTGGACGGCAAATGCCTCATTCAACTCCCAAAGACCTATGTCTTGGATATTCAATCCGTGGTACTTCAATAACTTGGGAATGGCAAAAATAGGACCTATGCCCATTTCATCTGGACTACAACCAGCTACCGCCATTCCTCTGTAAGCCCCTAACGGGGCAATCCCTCGTTTGGCAGCTAAATTACTATCCATGAGTACGCAGGCCGCTGCCCCATCTGAGAGTTGGCTCGCATTTCCCGCGGTAATGCACCCTCCTTCAATAACGGCATTCAATCCTTGAAGCCCCTCCAGTGTCGTAGATGCTCTATTCCCCTCATCTTTGATTAAAATTACTTCTTCAAAAGTATATTCCTTGGTCTCCTTATTAAAGTTGGCCTTAGTCGTCTTGACACTAAACAACTCATCATCAAACCGCCCCGCAGATTGGGCGGCTGCGGTTCTCATTTGACTCAAAAGACCATATTCATCCTGCTCTGCGCGACTAATCCCATAACGTTTAGCCACAATTTCAGCGGTTTGCAGCATGGGCATATAAATATCTTTATGTTTGGCGACCAACGCTTTATCTATTGCCATATGCGTATTTGCCTTCTCATTTTGCACCAAGCTTATTGATTCAAGACCTCCTCCCACTGCAATTTCCATTCCATCATAAAGAATTTGCCTTGCCGCTACAGCGATGGCCATCATGCCGGATGAACATTGACGGTCAATGCTCATCCCACTTACCGTCACGGGAAGGTCTGCGGCCAACGCTGCCTGCCGGGCGATATTCCCTCCTGTAGTTCCCTGCTGCATGGCGCAGCCCATGATCACGTCATCCACTTCACTTGGATCAATTCCTGCCTTTTTTACGGCCTCTTTAATCGCTAAGCCTCCTAAAGTGGCTCCCTGAGTCATGTTCAAGCACCCTCTATAGGCCTTGCCGATAGGTGTTCTGGCTGTTGATACAATAAATGCTTCTTTCATTAATTTACTATTTAGGCTTATTATCTGATATCCAATATTAATTTTCCCGTTTTTTGGTCATTAAAAAGACGAGAAAATGTTTCATAAAAATTTTCAATACCGACATAAATGTCTTCACGAGATTGTAATTTTCCCGCTTGCATCCATTCTGCAAGCTGAGCAACCGCGTCACCATAACTTCTGGCATAATCAAAAACCACCATTCCTTCCATTCTCGCCCGATTTACCAACAGCGATAAGTAGTTGGCCGGCTCTTTGGCAATTGTTTCGTTGTACTGAGAAATAGCGCCACAGATGACAATCCGTGCATTCATCCTGATGCGGGTAAGTACCCAGTCCAATATTTCTCCTCCAACATTATCAAAATAGACATCAATCCCTTCTGGACATGTCATTTTTAAGTCTTTTCTAAGATTACCCGCCTTGTAATCAATAGCCGCATCGAATCCCAATTCCTCAGTTAAATAACGGCAATTTTCGGCTCCCCCCGCGATACCTACCACCCTACATCCGGTTATCTTGGCAATCTGTCCTACCACCGATCCCACAGCACCAGCAGCACCAGATACTACGACCACCTCGCCAGGTTTAATCTTTCCTACATCTAATATACCAAAATAAGCTGTCATACCGGGCATGCCCAAAGTGCTGAGGTACAGAGGTGCTGGCACCTTTTGAGTATTCAGTTTGTGGTATCCTTTCCCGTTGGTACAAGTATATTGTTGCACACCTCCCCAACCTGAAACCATATCGCCGACCTGAAACTTATGTGGCCCATTGGCCTTTACAACTTCTCCAACAGTACCAGCACGCATGACCTCCCCCAATTCCATTGGTGGCACATACGATCTGTTTGCATTCATCCACCCCCGCATCGCTGGATCTAGGCTTACAAAATGCTGTCGAATAAGTACTTCCCCTTCGGACAATTCGGGCACCTCGGTCTCCACCAAGTTCCAAGCATCCTGCTGTGGAAATCCCGAAGGACGATTAACAAATAGTAATTGTTTATTCATTTCTTTTTATTTGAAAATTGTGCAATCAAGGCGGCTATTTTAGCCCTAATTTCTGGCTTCCACCAAACCTTTAACGTTTGTTCTAATTCTTCTCCTCCACCCAAGTCCTGTACTTCATGCCACCTTTTGCGTAATTTCGATTTGGTATAAGCAAAAATATCCTTGTCGGCCTTCAAATATTCTGCCATCTTCGCCTCCGCACGCAACATGACCTGATCTGATTTACAAATTTCGTCAACCAAATGAACTTGCAAGGCCTGCGACGGTGTCAATAACTTACCCTCTAAGATAAACCGATTAGCCAAACTCGTACCTATCCAATAGGAATAAGCCTCGATTAGATTGGTGGTTATTTGGACATTTACCTTCATTTCATTCAGGCCCAAACTAAAGGCTGGATCATCATTCATGACCCTATAGTCAGCGGTAATAGCAATTACAGTACCTCCCGCTGGACAATGACCCGGAATGGCGCAAATAAAAGGTTTGCTAAAACGCGACAGCTGGACATGCATAGCGCCGAAATCAAGCATGAATGACCTAATCTGGTCTTCATTATAACTGTACAACTCAATGACATCAAGGCCAGCCGAGAAAAAATTGGGTGTCCCCGTAAGAATTACGCCTCCGATCTCAACATCATTCTCTATCGCCTCAAAAGTCAGCTGCAACTCATTTACCATTTGATGATTAACGGGATTGGCCTTTCCCCTATTTAATTGAACTACGGCATATTGATCTCGCCTCGTTATTTTTAGTGTTTCCATTACCATTAAACTACTATTCTATGTATACGCTATTATGTTTCGGGACATTACCTCGGGTTAGAAGACTTCCTATGGCACCTAAGCCACGCAACCTTCTTACAACAATTGTAAAGATGCGCCCGTAAGCGATCACTGATCACAAACCATTGGCTAGACCGACTCATAAGACCTTTTCATAAGCGAGCCCAATTATGAATTCCTAAACAAAGAAAGAATAGACTATCCAAAAGCATGAAAAAGAGTAGCTATATTTTCTCTTGGGTAGGTCTTTTATCCTTTATATCGGCCTCCTGCGCTTCAATCGCAATTAAATCCCTTGACTTTGTGCCCTGATTCACTATCATAGGGATGCTCCCCCGTCTAAAGTCAACGTTTGACCAGTGATAAATCCCGTTTGATCTGATGCCAACCAGCAAATAGCTTCGGCCATTTCCTGAACCCCGCCAAACCTGCCCATTGGAATCTGTGCCCTTAGGAGTTCCCTCATTTCAGGTTTTAATTCCCACAACTGATTGAGCAATGCTGTCTCTGTATACGCGGGACAAACCGCATTGATACGAATATTTTTCTTGGCATACTCAAGTGCCGCCGATTTTGTCATCCCTACCACCGCAAATTTGCTAGCCGCATAGGAAATATTATTTCCTGATGCCTTTAATCCTGCGAGTGAGGCTACATTAACGATATTGCCTATCCCCTGTTTTGCCATGATTGACAACGCACTTTTCATCCCATAAAACACCCCAGTCTGATTCACCGCAACCACATTTTGCCAGTCATCAAGGGTATGATCCGCTGTTTTGAGCAATTGTTTAGGGCCTATTCCTGCATTATTAACAAGCACATCAAGGCGCCCATTAATCCCAAAACCCAGCTGCATCAATTGTTGTACTTGTTCAAAATCCGTTACATCCGTCTGTTGGGCCAATGCCATTTGTCCAATTTGGGTAGCTATCTGCTGAGCACTTTCGATTAAAATATCGGAAACAACGACGTGAGCGCCCTTCTGTGCAAACAAAATGGCAGCAGCGGCGCCTATTCCAGAACCTGCTCCTGTAATTACTACCGTTTTATTTGTAAATTCCATTTAGCGATTATTTTTGATGTTTTGAAGCTGTTCCCACATGACCATCATATTTGATTTTAGTTTGATGTCATCGTTCAAGACTTCCTACAATACATTTCTATTGCTGTAATGATACATATGTTTTTACAAAACGATGGTATTCATAATATGGTGCAAAAGGAAGTTCGGCATAGGTTTCACCGATATAGTCAAGAATATTGGGAAAGCAGAATGCTTTAGATGACCCTCAAAAATCCCCAATAGTACCCCTATCAGCGTTTTGTAATCAATTACTACTTCTTTCACTTTGAGCATGATCAAAAGAACTTATTTAGTCAACCACAAAAGTTGACTTGTCACCTATGAAAAAAATTATTTTGGGGGCACTTATTACTCTTTGGGTTTCATGGGCACTTACCGCCCAGCTAAGCACCATAAGGGATGTTAAACTATGTTAACAACACAGGGGTTCTCTTAAAACACATACATTTAAACTTTTAAACTTCAGCCGTGACCTTTTTTTTAACTTAAAATTGTAAACGATGAAATCTTTGAATGAAAATTGGTTTTTAATAACCCTGACCTCAGTAGTTTTTGGTTTATTAGGTTACTTGCTGGGTCCCCAAAATAATCATAAAGGTCCTAGTGTGATGCGAGGGCCTCATGGTCCAATTACTGGACAACAAATAAATGGATCAGATGGGTTCATTTTTGAATCTAGAGATGCGATGATGTTCGGTGAAGATGGGTTGATTAAAATTGATATTGACTCGATTCATGTTGAACTTGACACGCTGCTCTCAGGAGTTGAACCAAGGGTTAAAGTGATGGTAAAAAATGAAATCAAATAACTTAATAATCTTGCAAAAGAGGCCATAGAATTTATTTCTATCGGCCTCTTTTATCTATAAAACCATCATCTGACAGTCATAGCATCGCCCTTTAAACCAATCATTTATAGGGTTTAATTGCTAGGGGCAATACATTTGTAAGTGACAGCGCTAAAGCTATCTGGCTCTATCAAACCTTTCACGCCATCGCTACGGAAATAAAGGGAGCTACCATCGTGCAAATTTGCGCATCTCTTGAGATTCATTTGTTGATCATTCGCAGTGACAATGCCAACAGCAATACCCGCATCAATTTCAAGGAATTTGTCGAAGTTGCCTTCGATAATTCAGCCCGATTGGTTCTCGGAATTTTAGAGCGCCTAGATAAATAAGCTGAACCTCTACCCTCTACTTCCTAGACTCCCTATTAAATCAAATTGACGCCTTTAAAGAGCCGTGATTCATTCTTGTTGATCAAAAAACCGTTTGATATTGAATTGAGTTTGCCCAATACTCCCAATTATGGGCTCCAGATCGTTCGATATAATCATGAGGGATTTTATTATCAACTAAGGCTTTATGCATTCGCTGATTACTGTCAAAAAAGAAATCATCAATCCCGCAATCCATTATTAATTTCAAAAAATCATTCTCCAAATAGGACACCATATTAATCAAGGTATTCTTCTCCCAGTTTTCTGGATATAGTGCGTACTCACCAAGTCGCTTTTTTATATCCCAACCATCTGGATATGGTATTAAATCTAAGCCCCCACTCATACTTCCGGCCGCCCCGTAAACTTCCTGATGTCTAAAGGCTAGATAAAAGGCACCATGGCCCCCCATACTAAGTCCAGCAATCGCTCGTCCCTTCCTATCATTGATGGTAGGATAATTTAGATCAATAAAGTCAATCAGCTCCTTGGAAATATAAGTTTCATACTGCATCTCTTTATCAAACGGACTGTCAAAATACCAGCTATTATGACCGCCATCTGGACAGACGATGATGAGATGGTAACGGTCCGCATATTCAAGAAGTTCTGGAACCTTCGTCACCGAGTCAGTATAGCTCCCATCTGCTCCGTGCAATAAATAGATAACGGAAAGAGGTTTTTCTTGCTCGGGGTTCATTTTAGAGGGATAAATGACAATATTTGGTACCTCCTTATTCATGGCTTTACTAAAAATAAGCAGCGTGTCTATACTAGTCGCCGATGCCGGTAGGGTATTTAAAATAACCAAGAACCACAATATTTTCCATCTCATAGTCTAATATCGTCAAAAAACTAAGTAAAATAAAAATACCAATAACAGCAAAATGGCAGTGCCAACGACCAGATTTGAATGTGCCCTAGTGAACTCATATTGACAAATTGGACAACTATTGGCCATGGCTACTATTTCCATCGCACATGAAGGGCATTCCTTAGTTTTCATCTAGTCAAAATAAAGGGACTTTAGCTGTACTCACGGTTACAGCGGACGCCTTGACATACCATAAAAAAATAGCTAGGTATTTTACTTTCATTTTTGAGAAGTCCTTACTCAATTACAAAATCAAAATAGGTATCTGGAAAGGGTTCATTGACCAAGGTAAAATGCCACCATTCGGCTTCATAGGGCACAAATCCATTTTGGATCATGATCTTTCTGAGAAGGCCTCTGTTGGCCTGCGCGCCAATAGAGATTTCTTTATTAGATGGCCAGGATTTTTGACTGAAAAAATCCCAAGAAGTACCCATATCTAACTCATTACCCATTAAATCCGCAACCGTCAGATCAACGGTACTTCCTCTTGTATGTCCAGATTTTGAAGCAATATAACCCAACTTAAAGAGTTCACTTTTTCTCACCTCGGGATAATAGTGAAATTTCATCGTTGTATCCCTCGAATCTTTCGCCCATCTGACAAAATGGTTTACAGCACGCTGCGGTCGGTAAGCATCAAAAATCATTAATTGTAATGCCTCTTTCCTCAAAGCCACCTGCACAGAAACCAAGGCCCTTGCCGCCTCCACAGAAATAATACACTTTTGGGCATGGTACCCATCAGCGACTGTCCCCATGAAATTGTTTTCAGAGTAGTATCTCAAATCACAAATTAACGCTGGAATTTGATCAGAGAGATCAACGAATCCATTAGGTAGTCTCGATTGAGAAATCCCGTCAACGGTTACCAATAAAATCAACCAATAGGCCGTTTGTAATCTCAAAAAAAACAACTTATTCATAAACGCAATTTTGATTGTAATTCGATATAAATAGCGAAAGCTCCTCATTAATGTTTTGGCCTACCTGAAGTCCTTCGAAATATTGAGGACATGTTTGCGCGTAATCTTCAATGAAATTTTTAAAATTTATTTTGTCAACCATTAGAACAGAATTGCGGTCCTGGATAAGGTAAACAGGCTCTGGGTCGGCAGGTAAAAAATATTTAAACAACATCAAACGACCTTCGTTTTCTAGTTTCGCAAAAAAAGGATCCTCGAAACCCAACATTGGGGTAAAAGAAACCATACGAATCGTATCAATTTCATCTACAAATAAAAACCCCGTCGCTTCCCAGGGATAGAGACTAGAGGATCTGAAATTATGCTGGTATGAGATTTTTTTTTGCAATTTGTGAAAATCTGGGCGGTCTCGAATTTCGACCCAAGGCACCCTGAGTAGCACTTTTTTGACGGTCCCATCTTGATAATAAATAAATCCCCAAATAGGCTTAGCAAACACTCCTGAAATCGTAACTACTAATATGAGGACGCTTAAACAAAATTTCTTCACAAGATAATTTTAGCTAATCCGACTCCAATTAACAATGTTTTTAGTGAAAGAATTTATATGATTTTTCAAGGATTGATTTTCGATAGCTGTCAAATTTGTATCCATATTTAGTAAATCAACTGCCGCATTTCGAGCCAGCACCAATAATGCCCCATCCGTAGCTAAATCAGCAATCATCAAATCTAAGGCACCGCTTTGTTGGGTGCCCATAAGATCTCCAGGGCCCCTCAATTTCAAATCGGTTTCAGCAATTCTAAACCCATCATTGGTTTCAACCATAATCTCGATCCTTGTCTTAGCCTCCTTGGTCAATTTATGCCCGCTCATCAACACGCAGTAGGATTGTTCAGCGCCACGCCCTACTCGTCCTCTCAACTGATGTAACTGAGATAGCCCAAAGCGTTCAGCGCTCTCGATGACCATAACACTGGCATTAGGTACATTCACGCCTACTTCTATTACCGTGGTCGCGATCATAATTTGTGTCTCCCCTTTTGCGAAACGTTTCATCTCGAAATCCTTATCTTCAGATTTCATCTTTCCATGACAAATCGAAAGATGTAAATGAGGAAAGCGACGTACCATACTCTGATAGCCATCCATTAAATCTTTATAGTCCATGGTTGCGGATTCTTCAATCAATGGATATACCACATATACTTGCCTGCCTTTCTGTATCTCCTTCTCAAGCATTGAAAACAATCTGATTCTTTGAGCATCTCGCATGTGCATGGTCAAGATAGGTTTTCTTCCAGCAGGTAGTTCATCAATAGTGGAAATATCCAAATCACCATAGAGTGTCATTGCCAGAGTTCTAGGAATTGGCGTTGCCGTCATCACCAATATATGGGGGTACGTCCCCTTATTTTTGTTCCAAAGCTTGGCTCGTTGTGCGACGCCAAAACGGTGCTGTTCATCAATCACCGCCAAGGCTAGATTTTTGAATTTGACGTTATCTTCTATTAATGCATGCGTTCCTATCAATATCTTTAACGTTCCTGCCGCTAAATCCTCATGAATCACCTTACGGACTGCTTTTTTAGTTGATCCTGTCAGACAGGCCATTTTAATGCCAAGAGGATCGGCAAATTCCGCCAAACTATTAAAATGCTGCGTCGCTAAAATTTCGGTTGGCGCCATCAATGCGCATTGTGAATCATTGCCAATGGCGATAAGCATACACATAAATGCAACAATAGTTTTGCCACTGCCCACATCCCCCTGCACCAACCTATTCATCTGTTTCCCAGACCGGAAATCTGCATAGATTTCTTTAATGACTTTTTTTTGCGCCCGTGTTAAATCAAAAGGTAAGTAATTAGCATAAAAATCATTGAGCAGTTTACTGTTTTTAAATAATATACCCTTGAACTTATCTATTCTTGCTAGTTTAAGAGTGATGAGTCTTAACTGAACAAAAAATAATTCTTCGAATTTTAGCCTAAACTGCGCCTTTTTTAAGGCCTGATGATTTTTAGGGAAATGAATATTTATCAAGGCCGCCTTTTTATCCATCAAGACATATTTTTCTATGACCGACTGAGGTAATTTGTCTTGAATATGAGCAATTGATTCGGCCAATAGCATTTTCATGGCTTTGCTTAACGCCCTAGAATCTATAAACCTTTTTTTAAGTTTTTCCGAGGTATGGTATACGGGCTGCAAAAAACTGCTCTTTTCAGAATTTGCACCATATACTTCAACTTCCGGATGAGAGATATTGTATTTTTGACCATACCGAACTGGTTTGCCAAACACCACATAGTCAATACCCAATCTAAGTCGCCGTTGCACCCACTTGGCGCCTTGAAACCAAATAAGATCAATTTCCCCTGTAGTATCTTGAAACTTAGCGACCAATCTTGAATTATGCCCCGTACCTATATTTTCAAAGTTTACGATTTTGCCAATGACTTGTACGGTGGTTAAATCAGCACTGAGCATTGCTATTTTATGGAACGTCGTACGATCCTCATAGCGAAAAGGAAAATGTTGAATAAGGTCCGCATAAGTAAAAATGCCTAACTCTTTATTCAACAAAACAGCCTTTTCAGGACCAATCCCTTTTAAAAATTCAATCGGTTTATGAAAAACTCCGGCCATTTAAACTTGTTAATTATCCTGAAAAGATAACGGCTATTTTGCAAGACTAAAATGATAAACGATTAATTCCACTCTAGCGTGTTCAGTAAATGCACCATGTCATTTTTGATAAATTCAATTGACGGGGCCAATGAATCATTTTTTGTGCTGGTTTCAAAGTATACTGCGCCACGCAGAAAATGCCTAGTGCTGTCGGTAATGTGAAATTGAAAAGGGCTTGGGACCTCCCCGCTCAATTCACTAACAGAGGCGACGTTACCATTTTTAAGAAATAAAATTTTTTCATCAATGGCCGACGCCTTTACCTGATGTTTTCCTGTTAGCCTGAAACTATCATTGAGATAATCCTCCACCAACGAATCTCTATTAATAGGCTTGTAGGTCAATTGAACATTGGCCCCAAAATAAGGATAATAAATATTGATCCAATTGGGTTCGGCTATCCAACTCGTGTCTTGTGAAATCTGAGCGCTAGAAGAATATTCAAAAGAATATGGCCCGTGATCATCCAACATTTGGTAAGAGACCGCAGGTAACACAATGCGATTATAACCTTTAGGCTTAGGCAGAAAGCTAGATCCACACGACCAAAAAAACATTACAAATGGCAGAAAATACAATCTGTTCATATCGAACGAAAAACCTTTACTCTTTTGATTTTTTTTCTATCTACCGCTTCCACTTCAAATAAAAACTTTCCAACTTGTATTTTTTCACCCGACCCTGGCAAATTTTTATTAATCTCCAATAACAGACCTCCCAAACTCTCACTTTCACCTTTTATTCCTTCGAAGACGGCAGGATCTTCATCCATAACCTTACAAAAATCATTTAGTGACGTTTTTCCCTCAAAAATCACCGTATCAATATCAATCCGTTTATAACCTATGTCCAATGCTTCATCAAATTCGTCGTTGATCTCCCCTACAATCTCTTCGATGATGTCTTCCATTGTAATAAGACCCTCAGTACCACCATATTCATCTATTACCACGGCCATATGAACTTGCTTCTCCTGAAAATCCTTAAAGAGGGCGTCGATTTTCTTACTCTCTGGGATAAAATAAACCGGTCTCAAAAATGATTGCCATTTAAAATCATCAGGTTGATGTAAATAAGGTAACATATCTTTTATATACAAAACGCCTTCAATCTTATCTATACTTTCTGAAAAAACAGGAATTCTTGAAAATCCATTTTTATTGATTTGATCCATCAATTCATGAAAATCAATCGCACTGTCAATGGCAAAAATATCCATCCTCGATCGCATAATTTGTTTGGCCGATAAGGTTCCGAAATTGACAATACCTTTTAAAATATCTTTCTCTTCCTTACTCACATTTTCCTCCGAAGTAATGTCCAAAGCCTGATTCAATTCTTCAACAGAAAGATAATATCCTTTGCTTTTAACACGACTTTCGATCAGATTACTGAGACTCATCAGAAACCAAGAGAGTGGACTAAAAACCCGATCAAAAAACCAAATAAACCTTACCATAAACCGCGCGAATTTAAGCGGATGATGTGTGGCTGAAATCTTGGGAACAATCTCTCCGAAGAAAATAATTAATATTGAAATGACAATCGTCAAAACCACAATAATTAGCCCATCTGAATTATTTTCCCCCACTAGCTGGGCGGTGGCGTAAGTTGAAATAGTAACTATAAAGACGTTAATTAAATTATTTAAAATCAATATAGTAGCCAGCAAATGGCGGGGTGCTTTTAGCAATTCTTTGATCTTATGGTCCAATATACTTTCATCATTTTCATTATGATGCTCCTCTTTCAAGGAAAAAAAAGCGACTTCGGCTCCCGAAACTAGTCCTGAAAGTGCCAATAAAACAGCTATAAAGAAGAAATAGCCAATATAAAAATAGCTAGGGAAAGAAATCAAATCGATCAGAAAAATCGATGGAGGGTCATCTAAAGAAGTTTCCAATTATGATATATTCATTAAGATTAAAATGGTAAATCATCTGATTCTGTCTCAGTGACATTAATCGAGTCTGAAGCTTTAGGTGCCGCTGCTTGCTCATTAAAAGAACCGGCTTGATCCGACCCACTATTCCCTTGGGGGCCACCAAGCATGGTCATATTTTGAACACGAATACGGGTTCTGTATTTGTTATTACCTTGGTCATCTTGCCAACTATCCGTCTTAATTTTACCCTCGACATAGATACTCTTCCCTTTGGTAAGGTATTGTTCGGCGATTTTTGCTAATCCATCCCACAACTCTAGGTCGTGCCATTCTGTGTTTTCCACCCGATTACCGTTTCGGTCTTTATAACTCTCAGTAGTGGCAAGGGTTAAATTGGCCACTACCTTGTTATTATCTAGATATCTCACCTCAGGATCTTTTCCCAAATTTCCTACAAGTATTACTTTATTTACTCCAGCCATTACATAAAAATAATTAAAATTTCACTCGAGTCAAATAATTGACGATTAGTTTCGATTTTGGTAAAGTTACCAATTCATGAATGCTGAAGATAGTTAATTCCAATTTATTCGCCAATTCCTGAAATTTGGTGAGATTCGCTATTTCAATTTGATGAAACCAAACATTTAGATTTTGATGCGTTAATTTATGGCTAATGGGCCCGTACACGGCCTTGACTTCACCTTTATATTCATGAGCAAAGTAATTTGAATCTGACCGCTCATCTAAAAAAAAATCCCACAGACCTTGCCAAATATCTCCTTTAGCTCTTTTATTCATACAGACAAGCTCTTTATGAGTGAATACATGATAATTTAATACCCGCTCTTGCGCCTTTATTTTTTTTCGTTTGACTGGTAGCAAATGCTGGGCATTTTCTTTAAAAGCATAGCAAAAAGAACTTAACTCGCATCTCTGGCAGTCTGGGTTAAAGGGCTTACATACAAGGGCTCCAAACTCCATCATAGCCTGATTAAAATCACCAGGAGCTTCAATTGGCAGGATTTTCTGAGCGGCGACTTCAAATTCCTTCCTAGACGGTGCCTGGCTGATATCAGCAGTAATGCCAAAAATTCTTGCAATGAGTCTAAACACATTCCCATCGATGACAGGAACTCTTTCATCAAAACAAATAGATGCAATAGCCGCGGCCGTATAGGGCCCTATTCCTTTTAGCTTTAACAATTCTTTATAGGTACTGGGAAAGTTGCCTCCATATTCATCTGAAACTTGACGAGCCGCAGCTAACAAATTTCTAGCCCGACTATAATAGCCCAATCCCTCCCATAATTTCAATACCTCTTGCTCAGAAGCATTGGCAAGATCCCTTATTGTAGGAAATTTTTTAATAAAATTATTAAAATAGGGTGTTCCTTGTGCCACCCTAGTCTGCTGCAAAATGATTTCAGATAACCACACTGAGTAAGGATTGCGCGATTCTCTCCAAGGAAGTATGCGTTTTTCCCTTGAGTACCAATGAATTAATGTAGCTGCTAGTTGAATTTCGATGTAGTTGGATGCTTTTTTTGAAATAGTTGAGGATACCTTTGCATTTAAGAATGCCAAATTTAAATTTGAAGTTCCTAATTAAATAATAGTTATCAACTAAATTAAAGAATCGTGACAAAAGCTGATGTAATAAATGAAATAAATAAAAAGACAGGCATAGATAAATCAGATGTTCAAGCAACGGTTGAAGCCTTTTTTTCAGTAGTGAAAACATCTATGGCCGATGGCCAAAATATATATGTGAGGGGATTTGGTAGTTTTATTAATAAAAAACGGGCCAAAAAAATCGCTAGAAATATTTCAACAAATACAGCTATAGTCATCGAAGAACATTACGTGCCCAGTTTTAAACCTTCCAAGCTTTTTCTTGAAAAAATTAAGAAAAGCACTAAGCCTATGGGCAATTAACTATCACATATATGAATAAATACCATATTGCGCTTACACTAGCAGGTATTTTTTTGGTCGTTTTATTATATCAATTGCCCAGAACGGCAGTAAATAACGAAGAACCTAATGACCTATCTTCACATTCTTTTGACATAACTAAAGAGGATGCTGGGGCGATAACCTCATTGAAGAGACTCGTTAAAGAGGAAGTATCAGAAAATTACTTTAACTTCGCAGACTCTTTAGCAAGTCTTTATTTAAGGTATGGCTTTTTGGATAGTGCCAACGATGTTACTTTAAAGATTTTGTTAAGGGATAGTTCATTGCAAAGACAGAAAAAAGCAGCTGAAATATTATACGCTTCTTTTGAAAGGGCTTCCAATATGAAAGATGCTAATGCTTATGCCCGTGAGGCAAGGAAAGTTTTAGTGGCTATCTTGGAAAAAGAAACCGACAACTTGTCGGTCAAAACAAAGTTAGCAATGACTTTAGTAACAACTGAAAATCCAATGTCAGGGATTATGATGTTACGGGAAGTCATTGATGTTGACCCTATTAATAGAGAGGCCCTTTTAAGTTTAGGGCTTTTATCAATACAATCAGGTCAATACGATAAAGCCCTTGAAAGATTTGAAAAACTGCTGGATTTGGAAGCGAATGATTATGAAGCGATGCTCTATTTAGGTGTTTGTTATTTAGAAACAAATAAAAAAGATAAAGCAAAACTACTTTTTGCAAATATTAAGGCTGCCGAAAATGCCGATCCGTCATTGAAAGTTGCAGCAGAAGAGTATTTAAAAAATTAATTTATTATATAAAACAGAAAAATTATGCCTTGCGGTAAGAAAAGAAAACGACATAAGATCGCTACACACAAGCGAAAGAAAAGATTAAGAAAAAATAGACATAAAAAGAAATAGCCATTTAATCTGAGAAATTGTGAGTAATGAATTAGTAATCAATTCAACTCAAACAGGATGTCGAATAGCTCTTTTAAAAGATAGAAAATTAATTGAGTTCCATCAGCAAGATGGAGGAACTCAATTTAATGTCGGTGATATTTACTTAGGTACTGTAAAAAAAGTAGTCCAAGGACTCAATGCTGCGTTCATTGATATTGGATATGAAAAAGATGCTTTTTTGCACTATCTCGACCTTGGACCACAAATCCAGTCGATGAACAAATTTACGAAGCTGATCCAGACAAAAAAGGAAACCAGCACTAAGCTTACCGGATTCAATAATGAACCGGATATTAATAAGTTTGGTAAGATAGGACAGGTTCTTACAAAGAATCAGAAAATCCTAGTTCAAGTAGTAAAGGAACCAATATCAACAAAAGGCCCGCGATTATCTTGTGAGTTGTCAATAGCAGGACGCTATTTAGTATTAGTGCCGTTTTCCCAAGCGGTGAATGTTTCAAAAAAGATTGGAGATTCCAATGAGCGCAAACGTCTAGCAAGACTAATAAGCTCTATTAAACCAGAAAATTTTGGTGTAATCATCCGAACGGTTGCAACTGGGAAGGATGTAAAAGAGTTGGATACTGACCTCCAGAATCTAGTACAGATTTGGCATAGAGGTATGGAAAGTTTACGATTATCAAAATCGACAGATAAAGTCATTGGTGAAGTAAGCAGAACAAACTCCATTCTTAGGGACATCTTAAATGAGACTTTTGATAGTATCACCATTGATGACAAAGATTTGTTTGAAGAGGTAAGAAGCTATATCACAAAAATTGCACCAGATAAGGAGAAATTATTACGCCTTCATCAGTCTAAAGTCAAGATTTTCGAGATTTTTGGTGTCGAGAAGCAATTAAAAACCTCCTTCGGGAAATCCGTAACGGTAGCCAATGGCGGTTATTTGATCATCGAACATACGGAGGCGCTCCATGTGGTTGACGTCAACAGCGGTAATAAATCAAATCGCGAAGAAGACCAAGAGACTACTGCCTTAACGGTAAATGTTGAAGCGGCAATAGAAATCGCCCGTCAATTACGATTAAGAGATATGGGAGGCATTATTGTGGTGGATTTTATAGACATGCGTAAGATTGAAAACAAGCGGACAATCTATAATACCATGGTTGAAGAGATGGCCACTGATCGCTCTAAGCATACGATTCTACCCTTGTCAAAATTTGGACTGATGCAAATCACTAGACAAAGAGTACGTCCGGAAGTAAATATTGCCACTAAAGAACAGTGCCCCTCATGTGCGGGGACAGGTCAGATAACAGCATCAATTTTAGTTGCTGATCAGATTGAGGAAACACTTCTATACTTCTTTAATAAGCAAAACGAGAAAAAGTTAACCTTGATTGTACACCCTTACTTAAGCGCCTATTTTACTGAAGGGGTCATCTCTAAAAGAATGAAGTGGTTTATGAATCATTTCAAATGGGTGAATGTCATCGCTGACTCATCGTTGGCCCTAAATGAATATAATTTTTTAAATGAAAATGGTGAGGTAATTCAACTTTAGAATTTCAACGCTAGATCGATACAGATCACTTTATTACGAATAATAAGATCACTATTATCAAAGGTTTGATTAACGACGTTAATCAAACCTTTTTGTAGGCTCAATCCCGTAATTAATGCAGTGTTATCCCCTATGCGATACTCCAATCCGCCTCCAATCAAGCCAGAAACATCTAAAAGATTAAACTTTGATATATAATCGTATTCTTCCTGCAGTTTTTGTTCATAAATTTTGATTTCTGCAGCAACCCCAATCTGAAAATAAATACTTAAATCCAGAGCAACTTCATTAGTGAAGAATTTTAAAGAAACAGGGATTTGTAAATAATTAAGATCATAGGATTCAAAAGAATTGACTGGTGCCGACCCTCCATTTTCTGCCTCAAAATTGACATTTATTCTTTTGGGAAGATAAATTAATCCTGAACTGGCATAATACATGTCGGTAATGGGATGATCAATAATTAAGCCAATAGAGAACCTAGTGCTAGTTTTACCAGAAGTTACGTCAATAGTATCGTTGTCTAAGTTGATTAGATTCGATGTAAATAATGGAGAAAATTTCAGGCCCAACTTTGGCTGAGCTACGCTAGAGGTCGCATAAACCAAAATAATTGATACCAATAGAATATAGTTTCTCATATGATTTAGATTAAATTTCTCCAAAAATAATATTTATGAAAGTAGTTTCCCTAGTTTTTATTTTTCTTTTGCTCGCTGGCTGTCAGAAACAAATCTGTTCCGATCAACCAAATTCAAATTTACTTGAAATTAATATAGAAGTAAATAGACTAGAAAAATCATTATTCCGTAGTAGTAACCCTGAGGACGTAGCTCGCTTTTTAGAAGAAAATGAGGACATGGCACAATCAATGTTTCACCAAGAAGAATATCCTAATCAGGAAATTTTAGCAAATCAAATTTTTATGCTAATTCAAAATGAAGCCATAGATACCTTATATCAAGAAGCCGATAAAGCCTTTGATCAACCTGCTTTTGAAAAACAGATGAATCTATCGCTGTCTTGGTTAAAGTATTATTTTCCTAACGCCAGCATTCCTATGGTAGAAACAGTCGTCACGGGTTTTTACAATGATTTAGTCATCAGTAAAGAAAAAATCATTATTGGGCTGGATTTTTTTATCGGTGAAAATGCGACATTTAGACCATTGGATATTCCTCAATACATCTTAAATCGATATGATCAGCGATACCTTGTTCCCTCCATATTAAAGTTTTATGTAGCCGACTATGTGAGTAGCGGAGATGAAGAGACCTTGTTGTCAGAAATGATCGATTATGGAAAAATTTATTATTTATTAGGAAATATTATGCCTTGTACTCCAGACCGCTTAATTATCGGATATACCCCAAAAGAAATTATGGACGTGTCGGCATTTCAAGAATTAATCTGGTCTCGAATCATTGAGCAGGATATTCTTTATGCTACGGATGAATTCACCAAAAGGAAATTTATTGGTGAACGTCCCAATGCCATTGAGCTAGGTGATGAATGCCCTGGACGAATTGGCGCTTGGATTGGCTGGCAAGTCGTTAAAAATTATATGGATGAAACGGGAAGTACTATGCAGCAATTAATGGCCAATCGAAATCATCATGATATTTTCAGTAAAAGTGGTTACAAGCCAAAAAACATCCGGTAAAATTTAGTGATATAAAATTCAAAAGAATTAGATTTAAAAAAATTTGAGAACACATAACTATCCTAACTGATCACTTTGAAACCCTTCTTGACAGCTCTTCTTTGGTTATCCTTGTCTTCTGTATTTGGCCAAACGTTGTATTACCAAGTCTACAAAGGCAAAAAATCGATTGGACAAATGACCATAGAAAGGTCACAAAATATGGCAGGCAGTGTTGTTAGTTATGATATCTCCACAGAAGTTCGTTATCGAGTCATTCTAGAGCTTTTGGTGAACTATTCATTAAATGAAGTATTTGAAAATGGTATTCTGACAAAAGGCCAAGGATCTAGCACGATCAATGGATCCATTCAAAATGCCTACGAAATTCAAAGAAATGGGAATAGTTATGAATTGGTCCTAAACAATACTCACAGTGTAATTGATGATCATGTAATTACCCTTAGCGCGACAACTATCTATTTTAATGAACCCAAGAATAATCAACGGCTTTTTTCTCAACATTTCGGAAGGTACTTGAAATTGGAAGAAGTGAGTGCTCATTATTATCGATTACTTTCGTCAGCAGGTGAAAACTTTTATCGATATGTAAACGGGATTTGTACTGAGATAACCGTCATTAGGGATTTCGGCACCCTCAATTTTAACCTGAAACCGGAAAGCTATGTCATTGTGAACACTCCTGATTCCTTAAGAAACAAGTAATTGTATTAATTACCTTTTATCACCGCATGGCGTAACCCAACTAATCTGAACAAATGAAGACTGCCTTAGTTCCGAAACATCTCCTTTTACCTTTTATCCTAATCACTTCTCTTTTTACCCTATGGGGGTTTGCAAACGCGGTAACTGATCCGATGGTAACTGCCTTTAAAAAAGTACTTGAACTCAGTAATTTCAAGGCCTCATTGGTCCAAATGGCTTTTTATGGCGGTTATTTTACCATGGCCATCCCAGCTTCCTTTCTCATCAGACGATATTCATATAAGACCGGTATCACCGTTGGACTATTCTTATATGCCGCAGGGGCATTGCTATTTTATCCTGCAGCTGTAACGGGGCATTTTGCTTTCTTTTTACTGGGTCTTTATATTTTAACCTTTGGGCTCGCATTTCTAGAAACCACCGCTAACCCTTACATATTAGCAATGGGCGACAAAAAAACAGCAACTCAAAGACTCAATCTAGCGCAATCCTTCAATCCATTGGGCCTTTTGGGCGGCCTAATCATCGCCCAACAATTTGTATTTAAAAAACTCCAATCGGATGATGTGGATTTTTCTTCGCTTACCCCTTCTGCAAAAGAAGTCATACGTCAATCAGATTTAATGGTAATCAGAGATCCTTACGTTGCTTTAGGTCTCCTGGTCATCTTGGTGCTAATAATCATTTCAATGAGTAAAATGCCCTCGTATCAAAACTTAAAGAACCATGAAACCATGTGGCAGATCACTAAACGACTCGTAATAAAACGCAGTTATTTTTTGGGCGTATTGTCGCAAGTATTCTATGTTGGTGCCCAAATCATGTGCTGGACCTATATTTATCAATATGCTGAAGCCAAAGGAATTGATTCGGTTACGGCTGGTAATTATCAATTTGCAGCATTTGTATTCTTCTTTGTCGGTCGATTCATTTGCACATTTTTATTGCGCTATGTATACTCTGGCACCCTACTTATGTTTTTTTCTGTTTTAGCGATCCTGGCTACTCTTGGCACCATTTTAACACCGGGTATTTTGGGTATGTATTGCTTGATAATGATCTCCTTTTGCATGTCCTTAATGTTTCCAACCATCTATAGTCTGGCCCTTGACGGGCTCACTGAAGAAGAATCTAAAGTAGGCGCTGCTGGACTAGTAATGGCCATTGTTGGAGGTGCTCTTATGCCTACTTTTCAGGGGATGATCTTAGATATCGGAGGTACACGAGGTGACGATATCATCATTATGGGCGTGACAGAGGTCAATTTTTCATTTGTACTCCCTGCTGCTTGCTTTGTTTGGATAGGGTGTTATGGGTTTAGGGCATTAACTTATAATGCCTCGAAATCATAAATTTCTTATTTTTCAAAAAAGGAATCAACAAAAGAAACTTTATTAAAGACCTGCAAGTTTCCAATAGCTTCCCCGACTCCTATGTATTTCACTGGTATCTTAAATTGATCTGATATACCAATCACCACACCCCCTTTTGCAGTACCATCTAATTTGGTCACCGCCAATGCAGTAACTTCAGTAGCTTTGGTAAACTCAGTGGCCTGAATAAAGGCATTCTGACCAGTACTGCCATCCAAAACCAATAATACCTCATGAGGAGCCTGTGGTACAAATCTTTGAATGACTTTTTTAATTTTACTGAGCTCATTCATCAAATTTACCTTCGTATGCAATCGACCTGCCGTATCAATAATGACCACATCCGCATACTCCTCTTGGGCTCGTTTAACTGCTTCAAATGCGACTGCCGCCGGGTCTGTATTCATCCCTTTGGAAACTACTGGCACACCTATGCGCTCACCCCATAGCAACAATTGATCAACCGCTGCCGCTCGGAAGGTATCGGCTGCACCTAGAATGACTTTTTTATTCATCGCCTTAAATTGTGCCGCGAGTTTGCCTATTGTAGTCGTTTTGCCCACCCCATTGACGCCCACTACTAAAATCACATAGGGGCCCTCAACTTTTGGGATCTCAAAACTATCCAGGTCAGTGGTGTTATTTTCAGATAGCAAGCCAGCTATTTCTTCCTTGAGAATTTGATTGAGCTCTGAGGCATTTAAATATTTTTCACGAGACACGCGTTCCTCAATCCTACCTATAATTTTTAAGGTTGTTTCAATGCCAACATCTGAGGTAATTAATACCTCTTCTAATTCATCCAGCACTTCATCATCGATGGTCGATTTTCCGATAACAGCTTTTCCCAATTTATTAAAAAAGCTCTCTTTAGACTTTTCAAGATCTTTTCCCAGCTTTTCCTTTTTCTCCTTTGAAAAAATATCAAACAATCCCATTTCAAAATATACTTTTCAAACCTATTAGCAAAAGTTAAAAAAAAAATCGGTATTAATACCGACTCCCTCATTAAAATTTAAATCTCTTGTTATTTGGCCAAGGTGTTTTTTACCTCTGCCTCTGATACCATTTCCTCTCTGAAGGAATATGCCCCACCTGGTGTTTTGATGGCTCTAATTACTTTGGCGTATTTTGCGCCACCTGCCTGCTTTAACGTTGCTACTACTTTCTTAGCCATGATTATTTAATTTCCTTGTGAACAGTTTGTTTTCTCAAAATCGGATTATACTTCTTCATCTGTAATCTCTCAGGTGTATTCTTCCTGTTTTTGGTGGTGATGTAACGAGAAGTTCCTGGAAGACCCGTAGCCTTGTGCTCAGTACATTCCATTATCACTTGAATTCTATTTCCTTTCTTAGCCATTATCTAAATCTTTTAAACCAATTCGTTTCCGTTGGCTCTTGCTTTCTGTAAAACAGCATATATACCATTCTTATTAATAGTACGTAAGGCTGTCGATGAAACCTTCAACGTGATCCACGTATCCGTCTCTGGGACGTAGAACCTCTTCTTGTGCAGATTTGGATAAAATTTTCTCTTGGTCTTGTTATTGGCATGAGAAACATTATTTCCACTCCTTGCTCTTTTACCTGTAATATCGCAAACTTTTGACATAATCTTTAACGCTTTTCGAAAACGGAGTGCAAATATGCCCATAATAGTTTTATTAGCAAATGCTATCCGCGCATTTTATTTAGTTTTTTCTGAATATGGACAATGTTTGCAGCCAGAATCACAGCAATAGCCTCTTTTTAGATGGTATTCGGCTGTAAAAACCATTAATCCCTGTTCGTTAAAATAAAAATCTGCCTTTTCAGAACCTGATGATACGTGCTTCTTTGACTTATTCAAGGTTAAATTTTCTTAAATGTGCTATTTTTACCACCATCAATGATGGTATTCATTGTATTTTCATTCTAAGGCTCAAAAATATGGCAGAAATCGCATTAAGTAGTAAGGATTTAATGAATCTTGAGAATCAATATGGTGCTCATAATTATCATCCGCTTCCCGTGGTACTGGCAAAGGGTCAAGGTGTCTTTGTTTGGGATACCGAAGGAAAAAAATATTTTGACTTCCTATCAGCTTATTCGGCCGTAAATCAAGGCCATTGTCATCCCCGCATCATAGGTGCACTCATAGCACAAGCCCAAACCTTGACCCTCACCTCTCGTGCATTTTATTCTGACACATTGGGACAGTATGAGCAATATATTACCGATTATTTTGGCTTTGAAAAAGTACTTCCCATGAATACCGGCGCCGAAGCGGTTGAAACAGCCATTAAAATTTGTCGGAAGTGGGGTTACGAAAAGAAAAATATCACTGAAAATCATGGTCAGATTTTAGTCTTCGATGAAAACTTTCATGGTAGAACAACCACCATTATTTCATTCAGTAGCGATCCTACTGCCAAAAAGAATTTTGGTCCGTATACTGGCGGATTCGTCAAAGTTCCCTATAATGACCTAGACGCCGTCCGCACCGCACTTTCTGAAAACTCCAATATTGTAGGTGTGCTGGTTGAGCCTATCCAAGGCGAAGCGGGGGTGTACGTTCCCGATGAGCAATTTATTGCGGGACTATCCAAGTTGTGTAAACAACATGAAATATTGCTGATGGCTGATGAAATTCAGACGGGTATTGCCCGCACGGGGAGTTTGTTAGCTGTATGCGGAAATTGCTCCTGCAAAGGCGCTTGTGAGCGGCAGTCTAGCTACGTGAAGCCTGATGTACTTATTTTGGGAAAGGCGGTTTCAGGGGGCGTATATCCTGTGTCGGCAGTATTGGCCGATAACCACGTCATGGAGGTTATCACCCCCGGCACACATGGCTCAACCTATGGAGGCAATCCATTGGGATGTAAAGTGGCCATTGCAGCCTTAGACGTAGTATTAGATGAGCGCCTTGCGCAAAATGCTAGATATTTAGGTGATATTTTCAGGGAGCGTATGCAGCAACTGATCAAGAAATCTCAACTCGTAAAATTGGTTAGAGGCAGAGGATTATTGAATGCAATTATCATCAATGATGACGAGGAAAGTTCGATGGCTTGGGATATTTGTGTAGCGCTGAAAGACAATGGCCTGATTGCCAAACCTACACATGGCAATATCATTCGATTTGCTCCCCCACTAGTCATTACAAAAGATCAGCTACTGGAATGCTGTGACATCATTGAGCACACCATTCTTCAATTTGAAGCTTAGACAAGAGTCATAGGTGATCTTACATGAGGTGCTTACTTCTTCACATATATTACACCTCGCACGACGCTATCCAATGATTCAGTCATGATAGACTTATTGGGCTACCAGTTGACGTTGCAATCCCTTTTATTGTTGGGATTGGTAGGGCTATTGGTAGGAATTGCCAAAACAGGTGTTCATGGAGCTGGGATGATTGCCGTACCTCTTCTGGCGATCGCCTTTGGAGGTAAGGTCTCTAGCGGCATTTTATTGCCTATTTTAATTCTGGCCGACATCATGGGTGTCTATCATTATCATCGCCATGCTGAATGGAAGTATCTGAAAAAATTAATACCATTTGCCCTCTTTGGCGTTCTTTTTGGAACGTATTATGGCACCTACTTACCTGATGACCTATTTCGTCAAATGATGGCAATTATCATTTTCGTAAGTCTTGCCATTATGCTATGGATGGAAAAGTTTAAAGCACAACAACCCCCAAAAAGTATATGGTTTACAATCATTTTGGGTATCGCGGGGGGATTTACGACGATGGTTGGTAATTTGGCTGGGTCCGTTATGGCAATTTATTTTTTATCAATGAAAATGCTCAAAAATGAATTCATAGGTACGACTGCTTGGTTTTTCTTGATCATCAATCTATTCAAAGTACCTTTTCACATTTACGTATGGCGTACTATTACACTGAATTCCATCCTCCTTGATTTGACAGTACTCCCAATCATTGCACTGGGCGCCTTCTTGGGTGTCCAAATTGTCAAAAGAATTCCAGAAAGCATCTATCGTGCATTTATCATTTTAATGACTGGCTTGGCCGCCCTGTTTATGCTTACTTAACACGCCATATCAGCAAAGAAAAGAGTATTCGGCCTATTAGATTTCTAGATAATTTTCTTAGTACAAATCCATCACCTACCTTTGTGATATGTTGCGCAGACCCAGAAGAAACAGAAATCATCCAGTAATGAGATCCCTGATCAGAGAAACCCACGTTTCTACCAATGATTTGGTATTTCCATTGTTCCTAATGGAAGGATACAATCAGAAAAGTGCGATAGCAGCCATGCCTGGAATTTACCGGCTTACTACAGATTTGATACTTAAAGAAATTGAATATTGCATGAGTATTGGGATTCGATCTTTTGATATATTTCCCGTGGTCGATGACGCCCATAAAGACGCTCAAGCAACCAAAAGCTATCAAGAAGATTTTTTTTACCTCAGGGCCCTAAGGGAAATAAAGGTCAAATTTCCTGATGCACACATCATCACAGACATTGCTATGGATCCTTACAGCAGTGACGGTCACGACGGCCTGGTCTCAGGAGGTACCATCCTAAACGACGCAACGCTTGAGATTCTAGGCAAGATGGCACTTGCGCAGGCGGCAACAGGTATTGACATGATAGGCCCCTCCGATATGATGGATGGGCGCGTAGGCTACTTGCGCAAACTCCTTGATAAAAATGGCTATCAAGACGTAGGCATCATGTCCTATACGGCCAAATATGCATCCGCATTTTATGGCCCATTTCGCGATGCCCTTACTTCGACACCAAAGTTTGGAGATAAAAAAACCTATCAAATGGATCCCGCCAACCGTAAAGAAGCTTTATTAGAAGCGCAATTGGATTATAAGGAAGGCGCCGATGTGTTGATGGTCAAACCAGCCCTGGCATATTTAGACATCATTAGTGATCTTAGGGATAATTTTCCTGTTCCTATCGCCGCCTACAATGTTTCTGGCGAATACGCCATGATCAAGGCAGCTTCACAAAAAGGATGGATCGATGGATTCGGTGCCATGCTCGAAACATTGACCTCGATTAAACGAGCTGGGGCCGATATTATCTTCACCTATTTTGCCAAGGAATTTGCAGAGGGTCAGAAAGGCTAATTTTAGCCTTTGTCATATTTGAGGATGCTCCTGCTTAATTATTTCTAACAGGCTACGTCTACACTTGTATGATTCCAATAAAAATATCATGAACGCGCATTCAGAATAAATAAAATCGGACTTAGCTTTCATAATAAAAAAAAGGCACTCTCACCACAGAGTGCCTTAAACAACCAACCATTTGGAGCAGACGCCCTTTAATCATGTTCCAAAGGTGAAAAAATCGCTTTTATTAAAAAATTAAATTGATCTAAACCAGCAACTTGTTGTGATGAATCCAACATTATTTGTGTTGTATAATATCTTTCCACATTTCAATCAACGGAAATTGAAACTGATGAAGATACATGGAATTAATCGATTATCTCTATTCCAAACTTGCTTATTTGGTATGAAAGCGATTGAAGTAATATAGATTTACCTCATCCGAATTACTTTCGATAATATCTGGGCGATTATCTCCATTAAGATCACCAGTAATGATATCATAGGTTCTGAATTTTTTCTCACTGAGGGTGGTTTTCTGCCAAATGGTCCCGCTAGCTCCATTGATAAAGAAGGCATTTGGTTCCGCCTCATTAGCAATGACAATATCAAGATTTCCATCCAAATCTAAGTCCGCTAATGCCAATGAATAGGAGTGATCTGAACTTTTATCAAACATTAATTCCATCTTATAGCTCATCTCAAGATCGCCAAAATAAATATAATTAGGAGCACCGATATTCGCAGTGACAATGTCCAGTAGACCATCACGATTTAAATCCGCTATGGCTACTCCTCTAGTTTCATCATTTCCAGAACCAAAAGCAATTCTTTTCTCGAAGGATAAATTACCTGAATTTAAGTAAACGTAATTTTGTTGTCCATCTCGATTGGCTAAAATCAAATCAAAATCACCATCGGCATCCATATCCGCCACCTCCACATCAATAGTCGCATCGTCCTTTTCACCAAAAATCTGAATTTCCTCAAACACTCCTTGACCGTTATTTAGACATATTTCATTTTCGGCTCCTCGATTGGTAATTAAAATATCCATATCCCCATCTTGATCAATATCTGCGATCGTTAAATTTCTTGTTGGGGCATAGGGGCTGCCAAAATTAGCGCCCCTCGTAAAATATCCGAATCCGTCATTGACATAAATTACATTGGGCGCCATATCATTCCCAACAGCAATATCTATGTCACCATCTCCATCGAAATCGGCTAATTCTGTGGCGTAGCTCGTCTCACTCATGTCATCAAGCGATTTCGAAACGGTAAAAATCCCAAAACCATTATTATAAAAAACCCGATTCTGCTCTGGCCAATGCCTCCCATTTGCCACAACCAAATCAAGATCTCCATCTTGGTCAATATCAGCGGCGCTCATTGATGCCGATTTTTCCTTACCTACTCCAAGTATGTATCTATTGCTCGTCTCAAACAAAAGATTTTGACCCAATACGGCAGTACTAGAAATTAGACAAGTAAGTAACAAGCATTTCATTACGGAGTTTTTTAGTTAACACAAAAAATTAAGCACAAAGCAAATGTGGAAAAGATGGCTGTAAATTGATACCTCCATAGGGTTTTTTTATTTAATCTCTTTGAGATGTCATCTCACCTACGGCTACAAATTGACTGTTTAAAAAATAAATAAAAAAGGCACTCTCACCACAGAGTGCCTTTAACAACCAACCATTTGGAGCAGATGCTCCAAAACCATGATTCAGAGTTGAAGTAATTCCCTTTGTTAAAAAATTAAATTGATTTAAGCTCGCTGTTATTTGTGATGAATCCCACATTATTGGTGTTGAATAAGATATATCCGCATGTCAATCAACCGGATTAAACGAAAAAGCACTCCTATCACGGGGGTCTTTAAAACAATCAACCATACGGGGTAGAACCTTGACAAACCTGAAAAAACCCCGCAATCCAACTCTTTTTGAAATCGATTAAAAAGTACCCGCTCGCTTAGTTTGGTGATAAAGTAGGCCGTGCTCAGTGTGAAGGTAAGTCCTGCTGCCTCATCACTTAAGTCAAATGAAAAAAGTGAGCTTTATAGATCACACATAATCAAGCATGGACGAAACATTCTAGATAATCTTAATAGAACTGAATTATGGATATTCGATATTCCCACCCCAATGATCCATCTGTCTCAAAGTCCAATTAATTCGACCATCCAAATAAGCACTGGCCTTACTGATTTTATAACTAAGTGGGCTTGGCAAAATCACAGCAAGGCTAGCTGCCTGACGCTTATTCAGTTTTAAAGCTGATTTATTGAAATAGGCTTGACTAGCTGCTTCTGCTCCATAGATGCCATCCCCCATTTCTATGACATTTAAATACACTTCCATAATGCGCTCTTTACTCCAAAAAGTCTCAATTAACAAAGTGAAGTAAACTTCAAATCCTTTTCTCAACCAATTCCTCCCTGACCATAAAAAAATGTTTTTTGCCACCTGCTGACTGATGGTACTCGCCCCCTTTTTATTTTTACTTTTTTCATTTTGAATCCAAGCCTTTTCTATAGCCTCAAAATCAAAGCCCCTATGTTTTAGAAAATTTTGATCTTCGGTACAAACCACTGCCAGCTGAAGATTAGGTGAAATCTCTGCGAGGGGTTTCCATGACTTACTCAATTTTATTTCCTTTCCATCGGCCTTTTGCTCAATGCATCTGATCACCATTAAAGGTGTAATAGGCACAGGAACCCACCTGAAAAAAAGAATCAATACCACACTCAAGAGAATAAACCCAAGAAAAAACTTAAGCCCAATTCGACACATTCGCATCATTACATTTTTCATTCTTCCTTTACATAGAACTTTTTCTTATGACTTCTGATCCCCAAATCTCATCATCAACATCCGCTCGGTTTTAATCAAAAGGATCCCTATTATTGCCATCAATAGGCTCAATCCTATGAGGGTTCCTGTCCATACATCTACCGTAATGAATAAACTAAAAAAACTCAACCCCGTAGCCAATCCTCCCAAGCGCATCATCATTTTGGATGAGTATTGCTGTGCCAAATCCCACCTATCCTTCGATTTCATAGAATTAATTGTCCGATAACCGAATAAATGATTGATCTGTTTTGAAGAGGGCTCCTGCGTGATCCCCCCAGCTAATAGAAATACAGCGCCACAGAGGATAGGAATGATAAAAGCCGGATTTAAATAGTTCATTTAGCACGCTTACATAATTTGAACCAATTTAGAATAAATTAGCATTTACCTCATCCTGATTGGGCTTTATAATTTTCATTACCCCTTGTTTGTATGTTCTGCCTATAGGTAGTTTGCGTGCTCCCATCCACAATTCCTCTTTGTTAAAAGACCTAATTTCTTTCTTTGATACGATAAAGGATCTATGGATTCTGATGTAATCGTCAGACAGGCGATTACTTATTTTAGAAATCGTTTCTCGGGTAATTATGCATTCATTTCCTTTGACAAAAATTTTTAAGTAATCTGAGAGACTCTCAATGTAAAGAATGTCGTCCATAAGTAATTGACGGTATTTCCGGTCTGCCCTGATCAATAGATATTTCGATGACCGCTCTTCCCGCACCCTATTATAAACTTCCAATTCCTTTTTTGCATACTGTAACTCATGGAAGAATTGGATAAATGCTTGTATAAATACCACTAAATAAAGGACAAAACCCAAGGATGCCACATTGGTCGTAAGTGGATTCATTTTTTCTATATCATACTTGGCCAAAATGATCAATGAAAGCGTCATGATAATTATTTCTAGCCAGAGGGATATAATCATGGCATATATAAAATAAAGACCGAACTTAACATATCGACCGTAAAGCAAGTACCTTGGGACTAATACCTCATTAAAATACCAAGAAGTACCAACGGCCACTGGCAGGAGCATGCAAACAAAATAAAAGGCATGGACAAAATTACCATTTGCCAATCCAAAGATCAGTACCAAAATAACTAGAACACTGAACCAAAATAAAAGTTGCTGTTTGATATTCACTTAGACAAAAGTGAATGTTTTTTAAGAAAAAAACGATTTCATCGATAAACTACCCTTTTTGGTAGGGATTTGACATTGCCCGATGATGCTATTAAAAATAACTTTGTGCAGTATTAATTTCACCAAAATGCACAATTATATGCTTGAGCTATTCTACATGGGAGGATCCCTATTTATGGGGATCTTGACCCTTATTCTCTTTGTGATTTTGACTATGACCATTCGAACTTGGGTAAAATTTTCAATCCATCAATGGGATGTTTCAACCGCCCAGCACAATCTAACTTATATCAAATCAATCGGCTTTCTAGCCTTTGTTTTCGGTATCTTTGGACAACTTATCGGACTCTATTCTGCCTTTGTTGCCATAGAACATATGGGTGGGATTTCACCCGCCATGCTTGCTGGGGGATTAAAAGTCTCAATGATAACGACCCTATATGGTGCCTTGATATTAATGATAAGTATACTAATATGGCTTTTTTCAGATGCTCTAATCAAAAATAAAGCTGAACAAAACCATTAAATCAGCCGCATTCTTGGGTGATTTGATGATTAAAACAAATCTTCTTCGCGCTCAAGCATAAGTATAGAAGCTTGTGAAACAATGAAATATTTTTCTTTTTCATAAATCACCTCAAAAGCACCACTTTGAAGGAAGATGGCTTTGTCCCCCTCCTTGGCTTGCAAGCGGACATATTTCATTTGATCCTCCTCGTCCTTCCAGGAATCTTCCTCATCCATTGGAATCGGAATCGGATAGCCTGGACCTACCTTGACAATAAATCCTGTTTGGATTTTTTCTTTCTCCCTTACACCCGGAGGCAATAAGATACCACTTTCTGTTTTTTCAGACTCTTTTAGAGGTTTGATCAACACACGGTCTCCTACGACAATGAGCTTTCTTAATTTATTTTCGGCTGTTAATTCCATATTTCAATAAGGCAAAATTAAAGAAACTAAGGCTTAATAAATAAATTAGTTTTTAGGGGCTGCGCCAACGTGTAAGGGGTCTGAATCATCCCCCGAACGATCTACAATTCTTGAATCCAATTGTTTGGTGGCTTTGGCCCCCAATTTTTTAAGATCCTCTGCCCGCTTGATTAAGTTACCTTTACCATCTATGAGCTTTTTCATGGCTTCCTCATAATAACCTTGAGTGGTTTTCAGATTGCTACCCAACTTCAAGAGATCTTCTACAAATCCTGTAAACTTATCATACATGGCCCCTGCTTGACGCGCAATTTCAACGGCGTTCTTGGTCTGTGCATCTTGCTTCCAGATATAAGAAACCGTCCTCAATGTAGCCAAAAGCGTACTAGTGGAAACCAAAACAATGTTTTTATCAAGTGCCTTTTCATACAACTGATCATCTTCTTGAAACGCCACTGACAGAGCGGGTTCATTGGCGACGAACATCAGCACATAATCCGGCTGTTTGATCTGGTAGAGATTTTGATAATTACGGGCACTTAATGTTTTAATGTGCGTAAGGATACTGTCCATGTGCAACTTGAGTTGCTCTGCCTTTTTTTCCTTGACATCCTCCTCATTATAACGGGTATAAGCAGTTAAAGAAACCTTCGAGTCAATCACCAAACATTTATCGTCGGGAAGTTTTAAAATATAATCTAAACGTTGATTATTGCCATCCTCCGCCTTGAAATTTTGTTCCTTAAAATAATGAACATTCTTGGTCAGCCCTACCTTTTCCAAAATAGATTCTAGTAGAATTTCCCCCCAATTGCCTTGCGTTTTGGCATCCCCCTTTAAAGCACGGGTCAAGTTTTCCGTATCTACCGTCATTTGCTTATTGAGCTCTTTGATATGATCCAGCTGAGTTTTTAGTGCTGTATTCCATTGAATACTCTCCTTATTATTGCGCTCAACTTGGTGCTCGAATTTCTCGATTCTTTCTTTTAACGGGGTCAAAATTTCTCCTAAATTGGTTTTATTCTGTTCAGTGAATTTTTTTGTCTTTTCTTCAAATATATCATTGGCCAAGTTTTTGAATTCCATTGAGAATTTATTTTGAAGCTCCAAAACCTCTTTTTTCTGATCCTCAAGCTTTTCTTTCAGATTGAGAAGATTGGCTGTCAACGTTGCATTCTGTCCATTTAATCTCAAGGTATTTTCACGTTCTTCTTTAACTGTTGCGTTGAGCAATTCTAAATCACCTTGCAGGCTGACGGAGCGCTCTTGCTCCATCTTAAGTGTCAAATGAAGTTCTTGAGATGCTGGATCTATTGTTTTCTTACCCAAAACAATTGCGATCAAATATCCCATAGCTCCTCCGACTACTATGCCAATTAGTAAAAATAAAATCATCCCATTTTCCATAATTCAAATTTAACGAGAAGTCTAGAATCGTGCCTGTAAATAACCAAATAATTCCATCGACCAAGCCACACCTATGTGGACAATTACTCCACCCCAAATATTTTTATTTTTCAGGGCCACAATACCTAAGATATAACCACCAAAAATAGAGCTAATCGTTTCTGTTGCCGGTTTTCCAAAATGCAAAAAACAATAAGTAGCCACCATAGGCAGTACCGCATATTCACCAAAATATTTGATGAATGCATAAATTAAAAATCCCCTGAAAATAAACTCAACAGCTATAAAGCTAGTAGCATATGAACTTTCATAGATCAACAAAGAAACCCAATTGGGCAGTTCATGATGTGTCGCGAATGAAAGTCCATACGGAGGTTTATAACGAGGGTAATACGCCTGAATATCTGCGAAAAAGGAGCCAACCAGAATGAACAGAACGGCTACACCCAATAATATTAAATAAGGGCTCAAGTCAAATTTATGAAAGGTAAATCCATAAAAATTCCTTAGGGGTCTGTCATAAATCCAATATAACCCACCGAAAAAGAGCAGTATCATTAAGAGCTTAAGAGACCAATTAAAGGTGGATCTTAGTAACAAATAATCTTCCGGCGCCATCATTGGCTTCAATAACACTCCCCAATGAATCGCTCTTGAACTTCCGATAATCAAAAAACCTAAAATAAATATGATCCAAAAAGTTGACTCCGTCAGCCATGCTCGTTTTTTGTCAAAAGCTGCAAGCAAAAAACCTGTCACTAAAAATGGTATCGCCTGGAAAAAAGCAAAGGCAATACTCTTAACCCATAGATTTGGAATAGGGTCGATAAATTGGTCTTCAAAATCAAAAATGTAATTGATTAAAATGCTTCCAGACAAAAAAAGTGCTAGGCTTACATACAATTTGAAATCAAAGTATTTGCGCTGATAATCAACAATGTATTGAATGAGTTGTCTCATAAATATCCTTAAATATATGTGCTCGATTGTTTTTATCTATCACGCACATCCAAATTATCTGTTTTTATTAGTTGCCACTAGGATAAAAACATTTAGCGGCTCTTGGCTCAGTCTTGGGCTACCCTGACCAATATACTGGGAGATGAAGACCTCCCGGCGGATGACACTACATACAAGTGGCGATTTTGCACCTGTCACCAAACTGACTCTCAAACGAGTAAAAAATCTCCACCATATCCCATTGACTCTCTTGCAGGACTAAAGTTACAAGATCTTTTTCTCGATGCCTTCAAGCAAAATACCGATATTTATCAAAGTTTTTATTTATTCACAAGAGAGATTGGATATATGGACCATTTTAATAATTCGCAAGCGAAAATAACCAATATAGCACCGTTTGTTGGTAACATTAGCCATACCACATTGAATCCCTCTTGGTCAAAAGTTGACTTACTTGAGGCCCGATTTGGTGCCCGCATAGAAAAAGATTTTCCCCTCGATAACCATTTACTATTGATACTTGATGCCTCAATCCCTCAAGATGGGTTACCTCCCAAAACAAGAATCCCTTTGAATTTCATTACAAATTTTTCGGTAATTTTAATAGAGGTACCTGATTATGTCACCTGCAGCATCCGGTCCATTGAAATCATGGTCCAAGAAATTACTTAGTTATTAGAAATGACTCACGCAAAAAATAATAAGCTTCCATGTTGATTCAAATCTTTAAAAAATTATTCATTTTTCAGGTCCTACTTCTCCATGGATGCCAAGGTGACCTTACTGAAACGACCATTTTACAGGGCATGGTCGGTAGCAAAGCGTTTACTTATAAATATGGTAAAGCCAATCAAAATGGACTGATCGATGGCTATATCGCTGAATTGTATGGTCAAGACCAGGAGGACGAAGACCCTTGTTTAATTTATGCCTCTTCATCGAGCTATATCTCCTTGGAAATCCCGTCAACAATTGGATTTTATCAAATTCCTAGCGATTTAGCCATCACTTTTCAACAACCCGGAATCGCAGATGAAAGCTATCAAGCCACCTCTGGATTTTTGGAGGTTATCGATATGAACTTGGGTCGAATGAATGTATATCTAGAAGCAAATTACAACACGGAAAATACTGTCAGAGGTACTTTTATTATTGACCTCTGCTATTAATCCTTAATAGCTATCATCAAAAGGGTGATTAAGAAATTAATTCTTCATAGGCTTCAATAGGAATACAACTACAGACCAAGTTACGATCCCCAAAGGCGCTATCAATTCGACTGACTGACGGCCAAAATTTATTGAAGCGCTGTTCTGGCATTGGAAAAACCGCTTTTTCCCGCGTATAACCATGACTCCATTGCTCATTCAATGCCTCTCTTTGAGTATGAGGAGCATTCTTAAGTACATTATCGTGGATATCGACAAGTCCCTCCGCTACCTCCGCTATTTCCAAGCGTATCGAAATCATCACCTCGCAAAATTTATCTAGCTCTCTTTTTGATTCGCTTTCTGTAGGTTCAATCATCATGGTTCCTGCGACAGGAAATGATACCGTTGGGGCATGGTAACCATAATCCATCAATCGTTTTGCAATATCTTCAACCTCTATGCCCGCATCCTTGAAATTGCGGCAATCAATGATTAATTCGTGAGCATTACGATCATTGTTACCTTTATAGAGAATCGGATAATGGTCTGCCAATCTTTTACCTATATAATTGGCGTTAAGAATCGCCAGTTGCGTCGCATTAGTCAAGCCCTCGCTACCCATCATTGAGATATATGCATGGGAGATAGGTAAAATACTCGCGCTACCATATTTTGCTGCTGATATGGCCTTGATTCCCTTCTTTCCTTGTTGAGGTAAAAAAGGAACCAAATGTTGAGCCACTCCGATAGGGCCCATACCAGGGCCTCCTCCACCATGAGGAATACAAAACGTCTTGTGCAAGTTAAGGTGACAAACATCTGCACCGATCATGCCAGGTGAAGTAAGTCCCACTTGGGCATTCATATTGGCCCCGTCCATGTAGACTTGACCACCGTACTGATGAATAAGCGCACAGATTTGTATTATGGACTGCTCAAATACCCCATGGGTTGAAGGATACGTAACCATCAATACTGCCAAATTTTCTTGATGAAGTTTTGCTTTTTCTTCCAAATCAGCTAAGTCAATATTGCCATTTTCATCGCATTGTACGATCACTACAGTCATCCCTGCCATTACCGCACTTGCCGGATTCGTCCCATGAGCCGAAGATGGAATTAGTGCAACTTTTCGATGTCCATTACCATTATCCAGGTGATATTCCCTAATAACCATAAGTCCCGCATATTCTCCCTGAGCGCCGCTATTTGGTTGAAATGATATTCCGGAAAAGCCTGTTATTTCTGACAACCAGTCACTCAACTCATTGATCAATTCCTTATACCCCTGTGTTTGGCTATCGGGGGCAAACGGATGAATTTGACCGAATTCGGGCCATGTAACAGGCAGCATTTCAGTCGTAGCATTTAACTTCATGGTGCAAGAGCCTAAAGAAATCATGGAGTGCACCAATGATAAATCCTTATTTTCTAGTCGCTTCATATAACGTAGCATTTCATGCTCTGAGTGATGTCTATTAAACACTTCATGTACTAAATAAAGATCTTTCCTTTGGAGCGCTCCTGCGATGTTCAACTCAATATTTTCAGGAATTATGGGTACTTCCATTTGATAATAATCCGCTATAATCCCTAGTGCCAACATCAGGTCTTGGTAATCATGAGTTTCATCAAAAGAAACACTCACCCCATTGTTTTTGTGATACCTAAAATTGATGTTTTTGGCCAGGGCCAAATGTTGAAGATTTTGACTATCCGTGACGGTAAAAAATACCGTGTCAAAGAATTGGCCTTCCTTCGGGTCAATTCCCATGGCCCGAAGGCCCTTTTCAAAAGATTTTGCCAATCCATGAACCTTGAGTGCTATTTTTTTAAGTCCTATTGGACCATGATAAACGGCGTACATTCCGGCCATTACTGAAAGTAAGACCTGCGCCGTACAAATATTAGAGGTTGCTTTTTCCCTCTTGATATGCTGCTCACGAGTTTGTAAAGCCATTCTGTAAGCACTGTTGCCTTCTCTATCCTTAGAAACTCCAATAATCCTTCCCGGAACGCTCCGCTTAAACGCCTCCTTAGTAGCATAAAAGGCAGCATGTGGGCCTCCATAACCCATCGGCACACCAAAGCGCTGAGAAGTTCCGACTACCACATCCGCTCCCCAAGAACCCGGTGAAGCAAACAACGTTAGGGCCAACAAATCAGTACTTACGGCGATGGTCACATCACTGCGCTTCGCTCTTTGACCAAATGCCTGCCAATCCACCAAATACCCATGATCATTGGGATATTGAACGAAAATTCCGAAAACTTGAGGATCAGACAAATCTGCATAAGTCAAATCAACTACTTGTATTTCGATACCTATCGGCTCCATCCGCGTTTTTAGTACCTCAATCGTCTGTGGATAAACATATTGATCCACCAAAAATTTATGAGCCCCTTTTTTTTCCTTAGACCTCATTTGAGCCAACATCGATACGGCTTCTGCTGCGGCCGTTGCCTCATCAAGCAACGATGCATTGGCAATTTCCATCCCGGTAAGATCGATAACCATCGTTTGGAAATTGATTAAGGCCTCTAGTCGGCCCTGAGCAATCTCTGCTTGATAGGGGGTATAAGCGGTATACCATCCTGGATTTTCTAGTATATTTCTTTGAATTACAGGAGGAACAATGGTATCATAATAACCTTGACCAATAAATGAATGTGCCACAGTATTTTTCTCGGCGATGACGCGCAAATTTTTGATATAATCATATTCGCTCTTAGCTTTCGGTAAGGCCAATGACTTCTTTGAACGAATAGAATTAGGAATCGTTTGATCAATCAACTCCCCAAGGGATTGGACGCCAACCGCTGCTAACATTTGGCTAATTTCGATTTCAGATGGACTATTATGGCGCTGTTGAAACGCGTCTCGGTAGTTTAAATCAACGTTCATTTTTTCGTAAATATGGGCTTTGAATATTTTAATGTTCAAAGTTAAAATGAAAACAGTTCTAGAAAGGAATAAGCCACTATTGTTTTTGCTTGTCTATAAAAAGTCTCCAATGCCTAGATTCGTTCTCTCAACAATTTATACTTTTTTCAAAACGATCTTGAGCAGCACAACCTCCCTTAGCTATCCTCCCTTTTTTTGGTTATTCAATTTGTGAAAAATAAAAAAATAGCGGTGTTCATTAGGCATTTGTCACTATCCATTCGTTGTTATTTGCGGTATGTCGTAAGTTTGTGACGAGGTTGCAAGTATTAAAGTAGAAGAGCTATGAAAGAGACTTATTTGATCAAAGGAGGCACTATCGTCAATGAGGGGACCATCAGTCATCAAGATTTACTCATAAGGAACGGTTACATCAGTCAGATCGGGACTTCATTATCGCCTCAAATAAATTATAATGAGATTCGGGCGGAAGGGCAATACATCTTTCCAGGAGTCATTGATGACCAAGTACATTTTAGGGAGCCCGGATTGACGCAAAAGGGCAATATATACACAGAGTCCAAAGCGGCGGTTGCCGGTGGTGTGACTTCTTTCATGGAAATGCCCAATGTCGTTCCTCAGACCTTAACACAGACCTTACTGTCAGATAAGTATGACATTGGAAAGAAGAACAGTTTAGCCAATTATTCTTTTTATATGGGTGCCTCTAATGACAATATCGAGGAAGTCTTAAAAACAGATTCGAAACAAGTCTGCGGGGTAAAAGTCTTTATGGGGTCTTCAACGGGTGATATGTTGGTGGATGACGAAAAGGTTTTGGAAGGGATCTTTAGTCAGGTTCCGATGCTCATTGCTACGCATTGCGAAGACGAAGCAACCATAAGAAAAAATATGGATGCCGCTATTCTTAAATATGGCCAGGACATCCCTTTTGATCAACATCCAGTGATTCGTTCCGAAGAAGCGTGTTTCCTTTCCTCTTCTCGTGCTATTTCCATGGCAAAAAAGTTTGGAACCCGACTACATATCCTTCATATCTCAACTGGAAAAGAAACGTTACTTTTTGAAAACAATCTCCCTTTAAGAGACAAAAAAATAACCGCAGAAGCCTGTATTCACCATCTTTGGTTCACTCAAGAAGACTATGATTCGAAAGGGGCTTTCATCAAATGGAATCCTGCCGTAAAAAATCATGCGGACAAAGATCAAATATGGGACGCCCTCCTTTCAAACAGAATCGACGTGATCGCTACCGATCACGCGCCTCATACTCTCGCTGAAAAAATGAATACTTATGGGAACGCTCCATCCGGTGGCCCATTGGTTCAGCACAGCTTGGTAACGATGCTTGAATTTTATCATCAAGGAAAAATATCCTTAGAGCAAATTGCTGAAAAAATGAGCCATTCAGTCGCGACATGCTTTCAGGTTCATAATAGAGGCTACATCCGAGAAGGTTATTTTGCCGATTTGGCTATTATCAACCTCAATAACCCATGGACCGTTTCAAAAGAAAATATTCTCGCAAAATGTGGGTGGAGCCCATTTGAAGGTCAATTATTCCAATCTAGCATAGAAAAAACCTTCGTTTCAGGGCACATGGCTTTTGCCTCAGGTCTATTTGATGAAAAAATAAAGGGGGACAGACTATCTTTTAATCGTTGAAACATTTCTTATTTAGGCTAATAGTATAGATTTGCGATCTATTTTCAAATGGTGGTTGTAGTTCAGTTGGTTAGAACGCCTGATTGTGGTTCAGGAGGTCGCCGGTTCAAGTCCGGTCTTCCACCCTTAAAAGCAGTTACTTAAGTGACTGCTTTTTTTATGCTCCTACGTAGTTAAAAAGCTATTATTTCAATTGCAGGAAATCCTTTTGCTCTTATTTTTGACTACAAATTACCTTCTTTATTGTTTACAGATTACATTCAAATCTACCAATTTCTTGGCAGTTATTTGGCAGTCTTTTTTTGAATTAATTAATTGTGATAATTTTTGAGACTTTTTCAACCTTAAATAATTTATCTAAATCACTATTTTCAGCTAATACGCCTTGATATAATTTTTTTACTCGCTTGATAAGAAGGTTTTTAACTAAAGTGGTATTCTCAAATGTCGTTATGATACAATCGTGAATAATTAATGAAAATATATCTGATGGTAATTCTTTGTAAACATTCACAAATATTTTAGCTTCTGCCGATTGTCCTATGAAGCTCACCTGTTTATAACCCTCATTTTTTTTAATGACATTTATCCATTTCATAAAATTGGGAAATAAGACAAATAACTCTTTATAGAGCTTTGTAGGTTTTATCTTATCATTTAAAGTGGTGAGAATTGACTGCTTCATTTTGGAGTATTCCATTTGTAACAAATAAGGTGACTGTTTTGTTATAAAAGAATATATGTTTCCCTCCATTAATAAATTCAGGCATAAAGTTGCCTCTTCAACTTCTTTTATGCTTAGCTCTTTTGATTTTAATGATTCAAGCCATTCTAGTATTAAAATTGACGGTTGAGCGCTAGACATATCTACTTCATATATTTCTTCTTTGCTTTTGGTTAAAAAACTTTGACGTATAAGTTTAGGCGCAGAGGCAACCAAATGAAATACTCGTCCTGATTCCCCTATTGACGGCTCAAAAAATATAGATAGATTAAAAATTTCGTAAGGATTATTTATGTCGTTTATTAACCTGAATGAAGAAAAATAAGCATCATATCTACTTAATCTGAAATCATTAATACTATCCAACCACAAATCAATTAATTCTAAATTAGAGATAGGTTTTTTAGCTTTAACAGTCGGAAGTATTTTGGCTAAATACCCAGGAACGTTATTTGTTAAAAATAATTTTATTGTGTTAATTAGTATCTTTTCGATAAGTGGATTTTTGCTCAACACTTCATATCTTTTTTTAAAGTGTGTTTTTAAAGTGTGCTTAAATCGATCCGAATGAACCGACTCCTCTATAACTCCAACTTTAAATGCCTTTGCAGAGAGGCTATATGATTTGGAAAATCTATTAGCTGAGTATTTATGATTAACAAAGACTAAATCAAGGCTTTGCAAGCTTTTGATTATTTGTTTATAGTATCTATCTCCTAGTATTTGTTTTAAAGATTTTGAATTAAGATTTTGTAATAATCTTTCATCTTTTAATTGCCAATTTGAACGAATTATTGCACTAATGAGCCAATTACATTTGTCTATAAAAAGCAGCCTATTCTGTGGCTTAGAGATATTTAAGTAATATTTATCACCTTCAAGTAATTTAACTAACTGCTTAATACTAAACTGCTTCATTGTAAGTGCACCACATATGAGTATATAGTATTTATGTCTTTATTAAGTGCTATTACAATATTAGAAATAATAATTGTATAAACTAATGTCATAACAATAGAGAT
>JABMNK010000098.1 GCA_013204595.1 Flammeovirgaceae bacterium | reverse complement strand
CTACTTTTCCCATTATTTACTTTTTTAAGATTTGATAAAGTCTTGAAAGACATCTTTCAAGATAATAAACTGTTACTTAACTTTATCTCTTAAGTAGTAAACATTAGGCTGACGTTTTACAACCAAGGTAATGTTTGGTTTGGAGATAGAGATGCTGGAGTTTGGAAATATGATGGTAAAACAATGTTTAATTATACAGAGAAAGATGGACTAACAAATGATTTCGCTCAATCAATTTACGAAGATAATAATGGCGAATTGCGGTTTGGAATGGCAGATGGCAATGTATATAAGTTCAATGGAAAAATATTTGACAGATAATTTTAAAAAGAATACCAACGCACAACAATATGCATAGTGCATAGCATTACGGTATGCTAGAACATCATACAGGGGACGTTAAGTACAATGGAACAAACATTAAACACTAATTACAAAGGAGTAGAAGAACCAAGAGATTGGCTAACCAATGTTAATGGGTACTTTCCGTCATTTTTCTCTTTCTGGAAAAAGTGTAAATAAGAACTTATGCAATGAAGAAACAACACCTTCCATCAAAAATATGTCTCACTTGTGAACGTCCTTTTAGCTGGCGTAAAAAATGGGCCAGAGATTGGGAAAATGTAAAATACTGTAGTGAAAAATGTAAACGCAATAAAGTATATGCAAGCCATTAATGTTATTTTTCCTCATCAGCTTTTTCTAAATAGTCCGCTTTTAGAAAACAATAATGAAATTTACCTTATTGAAGAATTTCTCTTCTTTAAGCAATATAAATTTCACAAACAGAAAATTGCTTTTCACAGAGCCTCTATGAAAGCTTACCAAAATTATCTTCAAGGCTTAAACCTAACGGTTCATTATATTGACTCAGATAATATTTTGTCTGACATAAGGCGATTTCATAAAGAGATCAAGACTAAAAATATTCATACAGTAAACCTTATAGAACCTATTGATGATTGGTTGGAGCAGCGAGTTGAGTCACTCTCCGCCATTTGTATTATAACTACTCATACAAATCCACTGTTCCTGAATAGTAAAGAAGATTTAGCTGTTTTTTTTAGAAAAGAGAAAAGCTCTTTTTTTCAAACGACCTTTTACAAGCAGCAACGTAAGAAGTTAGGAATTTTAATGGATGAGGAACAAAATCCTATTGGCGGAAAATGGACTTATGACATTGAAAACAGAAAAAAATATCCAAAAAACAAAATACCGCCAGCAGTAAATTTTCCAAATAGTTCAGAGGTATGGGACGAAGCTATCAATTACACCATGAATAAGTTTTCTGAAAACCCCGGAAGCCTCTCAAATGAACGATTATATCCCATAACGCATAAAGAAGCGAGTGATTGGCACGAGCAATTCTTGACGCACCGGTTTTATGACTTTGGAATTTACGAAGATGCTATTGTAAAAGAATCTTCAATTCTTAATCATAGTATTCTTTCACCTCTTTTGAACGTTGGGCTTATTCTACCCAAAGAAATAATAACCCGTACTCTTTCATTTGCTAATGAGGAAGGCATCCCTATCAACTCAACCGAGGGTTTCATTAGACAAATAATTGGCTGGCGCGAATTTATTCGAGGAATGTATCTTTGTAAAGGCAACTATTCTCGAACTAGAAATTTTTGGGATTCTAAAGGTAAAATTCCAAAATCATTTTACCATGGTACCACAGGCATTGATCCTATCGATCAGACAATAAAAAAAGTACTTCAAACGGGCTATTGTAGTCACATAGAAAGACTAATGGTTTTAGGGAACTTCATGCTCCTTTTTGAATTTGACCCAGATGAAGTTTATCGTTGGTTTATGGAATTATTTATTGATGCTTATGACTGGGTAATGGTTCCAAATGTATACGGCATGTGCTTGTTTGCAGATGGAGGAACATTTGCTACTAAACCTTATATTGGAGGCTCTAACTACATCAAAAAGATGAGTAATTACCCAAAGGGCGAATGGGAGCAAATTTGGGACGGTATGTTTTGGCGTTTTGTTATGAAGCATCAAGGTTTTTTCCGCACAAATCCACGAACATCTATGTTATTTCATTCACTCAATAAAATGTCAAATGAAAAACGAGAAAATCATATTCAAAATGCACAGTTGTTTATCAATAGTAAATTAAAGGTTGTATAACAATGTATAACAATGTATAACAATGTATAACAATGTATAACAATGTATAAATCGCATTTAAACGCGCCATATACCAACCGTTGTGCTTCATGAAAAAAAATGATTACTTTGATTAAAGGAATTAAACGGGAAGAAATTGACGTCGAACTGAATGAAGGAAGTTTTCATAATGGACGAGCCAATGTGATGCGATTTATCGGAAAAAAAAACATGAAAGTTCTTAAGCTCATTATAATATTATCCCTAATCAATCCTGATGGAGTTTTTAGCCAATCATATACATCTTATTTATCCGGAAATCCAAGTGATTTAATTACAAAACCAAATGGGGGTATTTGCCTTATGGGTGGATCATCAGAAAATGATGAAGCCATGAAGTGGTTTTTACAAAGAGCAAATGGAGGGGATGTGCTTGTGCTGAGGGCTAGTGGTTCCGATGGATACAACAATTATATGTTTTCAGAACTTGGGATTAACTTAAATTCTGTGGAAACCATAGTTTTCCATGATAGCACGGCTAGTAATGAGCGTGACATACATCGAAAAATTCAGCAGGCTGAGGCCATTTGGCTGGCTGGAGGAGATCAATGGGATTATGTATCTTATTGGAGAAATACGCCAATTGACAGTCTAATAAATGAAGGCATCCAAAATAGAAATATAGTTATTGGAGGAACAAGTGCAGGCATGGCAGTAATGGGAGGATATTATTTTTCCGCAAAAAACAATACCATTACCTCTCAAGAGGCTTTAGCAAATCCTTACCACCTCAGTGTTACCGTAGATTCGGCCAAGTTTATATCTAATGAAATCTTGTCCGATGTCATTACAGATACGCATTCTAGCAATAGAAATAGAAAAGGCAGACAGGTCACTTTTTTATCCAGAATTCTTGTAGATTATGGTGTTCGCGCCAAAGGGATCGCTTGTGATGAAAAGATCGCCGTGTGCATCGAAAATAATGGTCGTGCAAAGGTTTATGGAAATTATCCTCAAGCGGAACACAAGGCATATTTTATTCAATTAAACAATGAAATACCCAATATCTTACCCGAAAATTGCACCAATCGAGCAGTGCTTAATTGGAAGTTGGATGGAAATCCAATAAAGGTATATGCTGTACATGGTACGATGAATGGGGCAAACACATTTGACCTATCTGATTGGAAGACAGGGGTAGGCGGGGCATGGGAAAATTGGTATGTTGAAGAGGGTCTTTTAATGATTGAAAAAGAAAACTAGTGCAGAACAAATGCTAATTCGTCCTAGGTTGCTAGAGGGCGACCATTGTTTAGTTAGAATATTGTAAAATATTAATTAAACGTCATATTAATCGATAATCTGAATGAAAATAAAAATTGCAATACTGTTAACGATATTATGTTTTGGCCTCATTGCCTGTCTCCAAAGTCCAAAGCTGCCGGCAACGATCCCTGAGTATTTTGATCTAGCACGAAAAAACTTCAATGGTGATATTGCTTTTAAGACTACCGCATTTGTGGCGCAATTTTGGCGAGTTGCGGGAAATACAGGTTATAATGAAACGATTAAAAGCATAGCATCCCAGCTTGAAGAAGCTGGCTATGTCTTAGTATCGGATCCCAAAACAGATCAAAGACTCAGTTATAGGATTGAGAAAAGGGCAATGAAACAGAAGACATGGGAACCGGTAAGTGCGCGTCTCACAATACTGGGTACTAGTCAACAATTACTGGAGTATTCTTCAAATAGAAATATGATTTATGTCAACACTACGTCAACTCCTTCAGACGGAATAGTGGGTGAAATTGTTTACATAAACCATGAAGAAGAGTTTACACCTGAAAAAATAAAAGGCAAAATTGTTTTCACTGAGATGAGTAGTCATACTGTTTACCAGAAATACAACGCATTAGTCGATGGAGGGGCGCTTGGACTGATTTCCTATAATAACCCGGCCTACCTGCAATCAGAAAAGAACCCTACGTCCATTCAGTTCCGAAGTCTACCTTATAGCGACACGGACGTCTTTTGGGGCATTGCCCTTTCGTTTAAGGCCAAGGAAAAATTAAAAGCAGCCCTACAAAATGGAAAAGTAACGGTAAAGGCTGCAATAGAAACCAAGAGATACCCTTCGGAGGAATTAACAATTATTGCCAATATTAAGGGGTCAGAGATACCTGATGAAAGTTTTGTCTTTAGTGCACACATACAGGAACCTGGAGCAAATGACAATGCATCTGGTGTTGGGGCCCAACTAGAAATAGCGGTAATCTCAGGTAATCTGATCAACGCAAATAAATTAAATCTAAAGCGTACACTGACTTTCCTATGGGGTGATGAAATAATTTCTACGGAACGTTACATTGAGGAAAAGGAAAAGAGAAACACCAAGATTAATTGGGGGATTAGTCTAGACATGGTTGGTGAAAATACCTCCTTGACGGGTGGTTCTTTTCTTATTGAAAAAATGCCTGATCCTAGTGCCATATGGACCAGAGGGAATGATAAGCATAGTGAGTGGGGAGGAAAAGCGCTAACTCTTGAGAATATGAAACCTCATTATTTCAATGACTTAATTATTGAGATTTTTAAGAATCAGGGTGAATATGCCAACTGGAAAGTCAACACGAATCCTTTTGAGGGAGGGAGTGACCACACTCCTTTTTTAAGGGCGAATATCCCGGGGTTGTTACTTTGGCATTTTACTGATCAATTTTATCATACGGATAACGATAGAATCAACAAAGTTTCCCAAGAAACACTAAAAAATGTGAGTATCGGGGCACTAGTAGGTGCATGCACCCTAGTAAATGCTGATATATACACAGCGCAAGAGATTCTAGAAAATACTTTGAACGCTGCAATAACACGTCTTAACAATGAATTTACTCTCAGTAAGCAATCGATAAATGAAGGTAATCTGCTCAGTGAGGAAACCCAAATATTGACAGCTTGGAGTAAATGGTACGATGATGCCTTGGGGTCAATTGAAGATTTAGTGCCAGATCCTAATAAAAAACTTAAATCCGAAATAACTGAATCACAGTTGCAATTGCAAAGCTTGACAAATTCCTTAATTCAGGATTTGGAAAAATAACGTGCTCCAACAAAACCCATGAGCACTAGCGCCGCTACTGGTCTTAGACCAAAAGGTTATTCTTCACCAAACATCCTCATAAAGACATCATTGGAATCATCAACCCGTTGCTGCTCCTTAATGAATTTGGACATAGTACTTATTCCAGTCATATGGGTCACTATAAGATGTGCTAATTCATCTCACTAATGGTCAGGGGTGTTATTGGCAAATAGTGCTTGGCATTTAGCGCACGCAGAAGAACTATTGAAAGCTGAAAAGATCAATTAGGTGATCATGCTAGCCAGCACACAGGCGGCAAGGGGAATAAAGGCTAAACAGGCTGTCGAGTCAAAAATAAAAGTCTTCTAAGTTTGAAAATTAATCATCATAGCGTGAGAAGCAAATGACCCAAAACTTCCCCAAAAAAAGAATGGGAAAAAATTAAATTCTTTAAAACAAAATGAAAAGGTTAATTTCATTTCGATCCCTGAGGCAAAACAGATCAAGAAAGACATAATCAACCAAGAGAGATCAATCAGTTCGAGCTAAATTTATTATAAAAATTTAGACCATTTTTTAATAGGTTCGTTTATTTATAAGCGGATATACCCAATTAAGCGAAAAACACATGACCAAGTGGATCTCTTTATTATTAATTATTGGTTGGATATTCAGCACCCATCAAGTAGCAATGGGTCAAACCAATCAAAGCAGCCAGTTTTTACAAACCGTAGGTGTGCTAGATAGCGTCTACTCCGAAAGGCTCAAAGAGTTTAGAAAATTTTTCTTGCAACTCCCTGTGGATTATCAAGATAACCGCGATAAGCAATATCCATTGGTTTTTATTATAGATGGAGAAGTACTGCTTCCTACGGTCAATAATGTGCAAGGTTTTTATGGTGGTGGTTTTATTCCTGAAGCGATTCTTATAGCTATTTCCAATGATCAGAACAGAACCAGAGACCTTACAACCTCCAAGATAAACGATAAGAATAGAGACCTAGTTGATGAAGCAAAAAGCGGTGCAGCTGATTTCAGTAATTTTATAGAAGCAGGACTGATCCCTTATGTCGAAAACAACTATCGTGCGACCAATTATAGAACTTTGATTGGTCATTCTTACGGAGGTTTGTTTACCATTTATACGCTGCTCAACCATCCGTACTTATTTTCAAATTATTTGGCTATTGATCCAAGTCTGGATTGGGATGATCAAAAATTAATAAAAGAAGCACAGGAAACTCTTACTAATCAAGACTATCATGGAAAATCATTATTTATCTCTTTGAACGGTCAATTGCATATGCAAAAGCCGCAGGTTACCATTGAAAATGTGATGCAAGACACCTCAGTATTCATATTATTTGCACGGTCAAATATTATTTTTTCAAATACGGTAAAGCAAAATAATCAAAATGGATTGAATTTTAAATGGAAATTTTACCCAAGAGAATTACACGGAACGATCCCGTTCCCCTCCATCATGGATGGGTTAATAGCACTTTTTGACGGGTATCAATGGGAAGAAACAGACAAGTTTAATTCACCAGAGACACCAAAAGAAGAGATACTAAAAATAGTCAATGATAGAGCAAACAAACTTCAAAGTCATTTTGGGTATTCCGTCCCACCTTATCCAGAAGATATTTTAATTATGTCTGGTTATATGAATATGGATATGCAACAACCTGATAAGACCAAAATGTATTTTGAATTAGCGATTAACTATTATCCTCAAAGTGCAAATGCCTATGATTCCATGGCTGATTATTATGAAGCGGCTGGTGACATTGCCAATGCGATAAGATATGTAGCCAAAGCATTTGAAATAAGTGGAAAAGATCAGTACAAAGACAGAATGAAGAAACTAGAAAAAAGAAATTGATGCGTTCCTGTAATCCCACCGCTCCTCGTCTCTAAATACCCGCTCTTACCCTGAGCCCTTTACAGATAGCCCGACTTACTTGCAAATTTCCACAATGAAGAACTATTCTGAAAGGCTTGACGCCATAGCGTTGACAATTAATTCTAATGAGGAATCGACTTTAGATTATGAACCTAAAAAAGTGCGAGGAGGATCAGATTGGATGTTGGAAACTCCAATAAATTCTAATTGATTCAGATACTTTTAGATTTACTTATAAAAAAGCTCAAATATTCACTATATAAGGAGATTAAGTGATACTATTATGTTCTTACACATCAAAGAGTCATTCTGGCATATTCAAATTGGCCAGCAGCCTCCTTACGAAAAGGGCTTGCGCTAGTTTGCTTCGCTCATGTATTGTGGTTTTCTGTTTGGTTTGTATGTGCTAAATTAGTTGCTAAAAATAACGATACGATTTGCAAAAGAGAACAGTTACTACGATGGTCAAAGGCTTTAAGCTCATCATGGGGTCCTTGATGGTGGCGGCATCATGTCAAATGAAAACCGAGCACAAGGAGGCCAACACAAGTGCTTCATTGCAAGAGGAGGGGACAGTAATTAATATCTCTCGAGACGTCTATGAAAATCAATTATATGGCTTTTGGCTTGGTCAATGCATCGCTAATTGGACGGGTCTGGTGACCGAGATGGATAAAATTGGTGATATAGGAGACATCAAAACAGGCCCATTTTACACTGAAGCGGACTGGGGAAAACCTGATCAACCCAGTATCTGGGGTGCCGGTAGACCGAGTGATCTATCTCCTACGATAGATTTTGTTTTCAAAGACATTAATGAAATTTGGGGAGCTGATGATGATACCGATATAGAATACATGTACCAGCACCTGATTTACACCCATGGCCAAAGCATATTATCACCTATTCAAATTCGTGATGGCTGGTTATTACATATAAAATCTGAAGAAGAAAATTTTTTGTGGGTATCCAATCAAAAGGCATTTGATCTTATGAAGGAAGGTTCGTTACCCCCAGCCACAGGAAGTCCAACGAACAACGAGCATTTTGAAATGATTGATGCACAATTAACTACAGAGATCTTTGGATTATTTGCACCTGCGAGAACGGATGTAGCTTTGAAAATGGCCCATTTGCCCATTCAAACGACCGCCAGAGAAGCATCCGAATACATTTCAAATTTTTACGTAGCCATGCATTCGTTGGCTTCTAAAGCAAATGCAAGCCAAACTATTGAACAGAAACTATATTGGATGGCCAATCAAGCAAGGCAATTGCTACCAGAGACTTCCTATGCAGCCAACATGTTTGATTATACCCAAAAATTGTACCAATCAGGTATTTCTTGGGAGCAAACGAGAGATTCTATCTACTACAGATACCAAGTAAAGCAGGAAGATGGCTATGATATTACTTCACGAAATTTATATTGTAATGGCTGCTTTGCAGCCGGAATCAACTTTTCAGCAAGTTTAGTTAGCCTATTCTACGGCAAAGGAGACTTTAAGAAGACCATAAAAATCGGAACCCTGGCCGGATGGGATTCGGACAATCCAACGGCCACTTGGGGCGGACTTATTGGCTTTATGATAGGAAAAGAGGGGATAGAAGAAGTTTTCGGTAGAAAATTTTCAAATCAATACCATATTCATAGAACCAGACAGAATTTCCCTAATGACGGCATTGACTCTTTTGAAAACATGGCTGAAAAGGGCTTGGTTATTATCGATCGGGTGGTAAAAGAAGAAATGGGCGGCATCATTGATTTAGAAAAAAACAGCTGGATAATTCCGTTAAAGACCGAAGATAAATAAAGTCAATTGGCGCTTAGTCACTGTTCCCGCAGGCAGAAGCATAAAATTAATGTCTGATTTGGTCATCAGCCATCTTGGCTTCATACTGGCCACTTGTATTCGGTTGGTATTTGCTAAATTAGCTAGTAAAACCATGGGGCCCATAGCGGCCAAATGTCATAATCCATTAGAAAAAAACAAGCATGTACGTACCAAATTATTTCAAAAATGAAAATTTAGAGGAGGTAAAAAGCTTTTTAATTGAAAACAGTTTTGGAATCTTGATCAATCAGACAAACGGAAAATTAACTGGGACTCATATACCAATGGCACTCGATATTGATGAAAATGGGGAAGATGTTTTGGTGGGTCATATGTCAAAATTAAATCCTCAATGGGGAAATTTTCACGACAATGAAGAAGTACTGGCCATCTTCAATGGACCCCATACCTATGTTTCTTCTTCTTGGTACGAAAAAGAAAATGTTCCTACGTGGAATTACATTGCCGTGCATGTTTACGGAAAAATAAAAATTATTGTCGGCGCGGAATTATTGAATTCTTTGAGAAAATTAGTTGATAAGTATGAAAAAAACGCTGAAACCCCAGTGTCTGTAGAAAGAATGTCGACCAACACACTCAAACAAATAAACGGAATCGTTGGGTTTAGCCTAAAAATAAATGAGATTCAAGCGGCCTATAAACTTTCACAGAATAGAAACGAATCTGATTATCACAACATTGTTGATCAACTAGAAAATGGTGACGATACCTTGTCCAATCAAGTTGCTGAAGAAATGAAAAAAAGGATGAAATAACGGCGCCGCTCATAGGCTGTGTGGTTGTAGCTAATCCGTATATTTTAGATTTATATACGGAAGAAATCGCCATATTTACCCAGTCAACAAACTGGGAAGCTAAATTTAATAAATTCAAAAGAGCCTACGGATTGCAATGAGTTTTTAAGAGCATTTATTTCAAATTTGATCGACCATGAAATATTTTAAAATGAACAGACGGATATCAATATTATTTTTTTTCGCTTCCTTGCTGCCCCTTCAACCTATCCTGGCGCAAGACAATTGGGATACGCAAGGATATAAAAACGGGACACTTATCGTTATTGGTGGCGGGAAAGTTGGCGACGAAATCATGAATGAATTTTATAACCTCGCAGGTGGCACCGAGGCCAAACTCATTGTAATTCCGACAGCAAATGTCTCAAATAACCAAATAGACACGCTCAGCCTTAAAGCGATCTTTGAAAAAAATGGGTTTACTGACATCACCATTTTGCACAGTAATGATACCGCTCAGGCCAATAAAGAGGATTTTATCCAGCCGATCAAAGAAGCTACTGCGATCTATTTTATGGGAGGCAGGCAATGGCGCATTGTGGATGGTTTTTTAAACACCAAAGCACATGATGAAATGTTTAGGTTGTTGGACCGCGGTGGGGTCATCGCAGGATCCTCTGCAGGGGCAACCATTCAAGGTTCGTATTTGGCGAGAGGAGATTCAAAAAACAATCAAATCATGATGGGAGATCATGAAGTCGGCTTGGGATTCATTTCAAATATTGCCATTGATCAGCATGTGCTCGTCAGAAATCGACAATTTGATCTGTTTACGATCCTCGAGAATAAACCAGAACTTCTCGGCGTTGGCATTGACGAAAGTACCGCTATTGTCGTCAAGGGAGAACTATTTGAAGTTATAGGAAAAAGCTATGTGCTTGTTTACGATACCTCCTTTTGGTCTCGTGAAGGGGCTGAATTGAAAAAGTTACCCAAGAAAGAGGCAATGTTTTATTTTCTCCGCAGTGGGGATCAATACAATTTGAAAGCACGAAAGGTGATCGCTAAATGATCGGTTGCCTCAAGATAAAATAGTATTTAAGTATTATTTAAATCAAACAGCTGACTGGTAAAATGATCTCCACCTATAAATACTCACAACTATTTACTGTCATCTTCATAATTGTTTTATCGACGTCCCGCACAGGCCAAAATAAAACAGACCTGCTCACTAGCCAGCTCAATTCAGCATTCAAATACTTGGACAATAGCCAGATCCCCAGCAGCATTACGCGTGCCATCAAACAAGATCGTAAGAGAAATATTTGGTTTGCTTCATGGGAGGGTATAATCCAATACAATGGCCAATCATTTACTAATCTCACAGCTGAACTAAGTTCAAGTCATTTTTTTTCGGTTTTAGAAGATCGAAAAGGAAACATGTGGTTTGGTTCCTTGGGTTCAGGGGTTTATCGTTACGACGGAAAATCCTTTCAAAATTTCACGACAAATGAAGGCCTTGTCAACAATCGAGTGACGAATATTTATGAAGATAAAAAGGGGAATATTTGGTTGGGTACAGAAGGGGGAGCAAGTTGTTACGACGGAAAGTCCTTTCGGAACTTTACAACCAAGGAGGGACTCGCTCACAATGACATCAATACGATCATTGAAGATGATACGGGGAGATTCTGGTTTGGAACGCGGGGGGATGCCTGCTTTTATAATGGTAAAACGTTTACAACCATCACCAACAACCAAGGAATATCCTTTGAGAATGTTCGCCACATGATGAAAGATAAAGAAGGGGGCATTTGGCTCGGAGGTAATGATGGACTTTGGCGCTATGACGGTATTGAATTCAATCAGGTCACAGCGCAGTTTGTGGGATATGTCTATGAAGATAGAAGAGGCAATGTATGGACCAGCTCTGAGAGTGCCCGTGCGCAGGGTTGGGCTATTTCCCGTTATGACCAGCAATCGTTGGCCAAAGGAAAGACCACAGCCATTGAAATAATCGCTGATCAAGCAGGAATGTTTTTTGGGATACTTGAGGCTACGGATGGAAGTATTTGGTTTGGTTCCTTGAACGGTGCGTATCGTTATGATGGCCATACCTTCAGTGATTTTAAGGCCAACCAGGGTCAGAAATAATCTAGGGCCAAAAAATAAGCTGAACCGTGGAGTTGAATAGCAGATTACAATTCAATCCTTTAATTATCATCATAAATTCGATCAATGAGCATAATCATAGGATCCATAGGGGATGATTAGCACGGGTAAGCTGCCTGTATCTTCTGTATTGTTGAGCATGGTGATGTCTTGTCTGCTCAGGATAGTATGGACTAGTGAGTGCCATAACTCTTCCCTTGGATTCAATGGGTTTATGGGTATATTTAAGTAGTTAACAGCATTCAGGCATACATGAGCCAAGATCATTAATAATAACGATTATGATAAATATTAATTTGGCAAATAAGCACTTGCAATTCCCTCAAGTAAGTTTAAAAGAACCACTAGAAAGTGGATTTATGCTAATAGCGGCGGAAGTTGATAGTAAGACCTCTTTTTGGGGAGAAAGTAGCACAAAAAAAAACTTACTTAAGGAACTTAAATTGTTACAGACGCAATTGATAAATCATGAAAATGTTATAGAAATTGCTTTATTCAAAGCTTCCTTATTCCCTCCAATACATCGCCAAGACAATGACTATTTGATAAAGGCAAAGCGTAATCAAATTATTCATGACCATTATGATATAGTAATATTAATAGAGATGAGCTCAGTGAAAGCCATTCAAGACCTTAAGAGCAATGAAGATTATCTGAAAATAACTCATGCGATCATCGAGTCATCTTCCTACCATTTTATTTATCAAGCAAAAAACTTAAAACGCATAGATAGTGTCAATCATCAGAAAGGGGGCGTATTTCTATTTAACTTTTTTGTTGCTGAAAACGCGGAACAAAATTTGGGAATTTGGGAATATACCGCAGGTTGGTTTGAAGATCAAACCAACCTAGATAATTCAACGCTTTTTGGTTCGATAGACCCTGAATCATCGGCGTACAGCGTAATCAACCATTGTCGTTGGAATGGATTTATCAACGTGCTCCCATCGCTGATTTTAAAGAAGACCTTTAAAACCTATGTTTTGGAGAATTTTGCTGCCAATAATGTGTATGCGATCCCCATTTTGTACAGATTAGCGTAAAAAAAGCGATAAAAAACTGAATGACATAGAGGCCTCTTTCTGGAGGAAAACCACTTTACGAGAAACCTGATCGCACACAACAAACAAATGATTTATGAATAAGAGATCACCCCAATTAATCCTCTTGCTGCTCCTGATATTTGGATTAAACACACCTGCATTATTTTCACAGGTAACCTCGCAAGACATCGATGACATTGTAGCACGAGCGATGGATGATTTTACGGTAGCAGGCGTTGCCGTCGCGGTAGTTAAAGATGGCAAAATTACCCATCAAAAAGGTTACGGAATACAATCGATAGCCACTGACAAAAAGGTAACCGAAAACACTAATTTTGGAATTGCCTCCAACTCTAAAGCCTTCACTACGGCCTCTTTGGCGATTCTGGTAGAAGAAGGGAAGATATCTTGGACCGATAAGGTCGTCCAATACATCCCAGAGTTTAAGATGTATAATGATTACGTCACTCAAAATTTCAACATTCAAGACTTACTCACCCACAGGAGTGGCCTAGGTTTGGGTATTGGTGATTTGATGTTTTTTCCTGATGGTTCAGACTTTACCATTGATGATATCCTCGGCAGTTTTCAGTATTTCGAACCCGTTTCGGCATTTCGGACGAAGTTCGATTATGACAATCTTCTTTATTTAGTGGCTGGAGAAGTTATCAAAAGAGTAAGTGGGTTAACTTGGGAACAATTTATTGAGGCGCGTATTTTTGAACCTCTTTCCATGGACCATTCTTATGCCTCTTTTACCTATATAAAAGACCAAAGTAAGGTTGCGTCACCTCATTTGAACAAAGCTCAAAAACTCTCCCTTACAGATCCTGAGCAGTGGGACCCGACAAAAATAAATGGGGCTGCAGGAGGTATTTATTCAAATGTGCATGACCTCGCTAACTGGATGCTCGTGCAGCTCAACAAAGGGAAATACGGTGCGGATTTAGAACAGCAACTATTTACAGAAGCCAGTCAACAGGAAATGTGGAAAATACATACGACCACTGAGATCAATAGAAATCCACGATACCAGTCACATTTTTCGGGCTATGGCTTAGGATGGAACTTGACGGATGTCAATGGGTCTATGGTGGTTTCACATACCGGAGGCTTAATCGGGACGTTATCTAAAACGATGCTGGTTCCTGATTTAAATCTCGGCATTATTGTTTTGACCAATACCCATTTAGATGGTGCTGGTGTGTTTTCGGTGGTGACTCAGTCCCTTTTAGATAAGTATTTGGGATTGGATGATTTTGATTGGATTGGCCGTCATACAAAAAAATTGAATCAAGGTGCAAGCGAAGCCGATGCGGTAGAGGCTAAAATATGGGCGACTGTAGCAGCAGCAAATACCACTATTATTGACATCAAGAACTATGCAGGCCTTTACAAAGATCTTTGGTTTGGGAACATAGAAATATATGAAAAGAATCAGCAACTTTGGTTTAGATCTGTGCGATCTCCAAAATTATCCGGCCCCATGCAATTTTACAGAGCCAATACTTTTGTCGTAAAATGGCCCGCGTCTGGGTTAACGGATGCAGACGCTTTTGTCATGTTTCAGTTGGATGAAGAAGGGAAAGCGCAAGGTTTTAAAATGAAGGGTATCTCACCTGCTATCGATTTTAGTTTTGATTTTCAAGATTTACATCCGAAAAGAATAAATGGTCAGTAGTCAGCCAAGGACGATCTATAAAAATGATAACCGATTGAGTGGTAAATTAAGGTTTCATTTCCTCCAGCCGATTGATATCAACGGTTGGTTGCCTTCGGGAAGTTTTTTTAACCTTAACAACAAGGGCCGCCAAAAGAAACAAGGTGTCGGCTAAGAACAGGGCAAAATAATGAATTGGATACCTTAAATTATAATTTTATGAAAAGACTTAAATTTATATTGATCTGTACTGCCTTAATCGCGGTAGGCATAGGATGCCAAGCACCGAAGCCTTCGACTCCTATAGACTTAACAGAATTAACCATTTCGGACATCCATGCCGCTTACCTTGCGGGGACGTTCAATAGTCAGAAACTTGTGGCAGCCTATTTAGAACGGATCGCGCAATTTGACGGTGATATAAACGCAATTACAACGATCAATCAGCAGGCAATGGTCATGGCAAAAGGTCTAGATGAAGAATACGAAAAAACCAAAATGCTGCGCCCATTCCACGGAATTCCAATAATTATTAAAGACAATATTAATACCAGAAACCTGCTAACGACAGGCGGTTCCTTTGCGCTTAAAGATTTTGTTCCTGATGAAGATGCGTTTATCATTAAAAAGCTCGTAGATGCAGGTGCGATCATCCTTGCAAAATCTAACATGGCTGAATGGGCCTTCTCACCGATGCATACAGAAAGCGCTACAGGTGGCATCACCCGCAATCCATATAACCTTGATCATGTCCCTGCAGGTTCGAGTGGTGGAACAGCAGCTTCGATCGCCGCCAATTTTGCTACTATTGGATTGGGTACTGATACGGGCAACTCCATTCGAGGACCCTCTTCTCATTGCGCTTTGGTGGGATTCAGGACGACGCTTGGACTCATCAGTAGAGGCGGAATCATCCCTTTGTTTTTAAGAAACGATGTGGTGGGTCCGATGGGTCGTACGGTAGAAGATGCTACTCGAACCATGGAAATCATGGTGGGATATGACCCCGAGGATCAATTAACACTTAACTCACAAGGAAAAACAGAGACTAATTATCGGCAGTTTCTTATAAAAGAGGGGCTGCAAGGATCCAAAATAGGGGTACTTCGAGCATTAAGTGAAAATAATATCGATTCTGAAGTCAAGGCCTTATTTGACAAGGCCCTGAGGGATTTGGAATCACTAGGTGCAGTCGTCGTTGATTCAGTGGTTATCCCTGACTTTGAGGCCCTACGCCAAAATCAATGGTGTGCAACCTTTAGAGAAGATGTGGAGACTTACCTTGCCACTTATGTTAAAAGAGATACGATGCAAACTGTGGAAGATATCATCAGGATCGGAACGACCTCTCAATTTGCCAAAGCACGGTTGATCGCCAATTCAACTAAAAATGCTCGGTGGCAAAATGATGATGCTGAATGTTTGGATGTCTATCATGACACACGACGAATCGCGTTTAGAGCGGCCATTGAAAAAGTAATGGATTCCTTACAATTGGATGCGATGGTATATCCATCATGGAACCATCCACCGGCAAGAATCGATCACTTTGAAGAAGAATATAAAGGAGATAACAATCAAGTCATTTCACCTCATACGGGTCAACCGGCATTTACCGTCCCCATGGGCTATCTTCAAGGAACTTTGCCCGTTGGGCTTCAATTTTTGGGAAGAATGTATGATGAGCCGACCTTAATTAAATTAGCCTATTCCTATGAGCAAGGAACCACCCATAGGAGGTCGCCAATATTGATAAAATAGATTATAGCAATAAGAAAGGGCCATAAGTGTGACTGATTTTTGATCGGGTTGTAATCAATGCCAATATCAAAACGAGAAAAGTCGTAATGAGGGATTGATCAAAGTTTATACTTGAAAAACAGAACAGTCTTAGATTTGAATTAAGCTCCTGGATTAACGAATTATTTTATTTTTCAGTACGTCTTGAAAAATAGTTTGGAAGATAAATCCTTTTAGAAAACGGGAATAGAAATGACTTTTAATCCATTTTCTCATTGTTTAAAGCAATAGGATGTAATAACTGGGATACGCGTAACGGAACGACTTATAAAAATTGATTTGAACTTTACTATTCAAATTCCTTAAAAGTAATCCCATGTTTCATAAATGGTTTTAGTTTTGCAGGACCGGTTATGGCATTTTCAATTTGGTGTTAGTCGATAACGAGTTTTGAAAATAAACCATTTGAAAAAATATTCGTTGGGGTTTGAAAATATTAAAATTAAAAATGAATCCATCTATTAGATAAAGGGAGTCAGATAAAATAGAATGAAGGGGATGGATATTTATGTCTCCGATAATGCTAGTTACATTCCTATATCTTCAAGAGTGTCCAATGTTGATGAAAACAGTCATTGGCGCTGCATTTGATTAGAGCAGGATTTAGAATTAATTATTTGATGAATCTATTTAAGAGAAAAAAGAGTAATAAAAATGAAGAAAATCCAACTGCTGATGCAGTATATATTTAACGGAATGAGTAATAAAAGAGATGTATTACGATAAAATAAGGGTCTGTGACAAACTAAAAATCCGTGCGTTAAGAGCCCTTTTCATATACGATACCGTTATACAAAATAAAAGTTAGTAAATGGATTTGCAAGATATAGACATAGCTAAGCACCTTCACGAGATTAAAAAAGGAAAAGAATATTCACAATTAGGTTTTTTCTCTAAACCTTATCGAATTGACATAGGTACTGAGGGCATTGTTGTAAAGGTTTATCATCCCATCAAAAAAAATTCAGTATTCCTTATTGAAGCTCATAATAAATATATCGCTGATTTGAAAAGGTGTGGTATTAACGTCCCTGATACCAGAATTCTAGCTATAGAAAAGGGGATAGAACAGGAATTGGTAATTCTTCAGCAAGCCTTCGAAAAAGAGGAATTAGTCAGAACAATATTCGAGGAAAAACCTTTAGAAACATTGTTACAACTTTTGAGTTTAATGTACAGCGAAACGATTGAGTTTTGGAAAAAAAAATCAGTTAACGATAAAATCGGATTTCATCCAACCATACGGAATTATGCGTTTAGAAAAGGCTCGTTGTTCTATTATGATACTTTTCCTCCTATGGGGATGCCTCAGGATCAATTGAATAAGATAATAGTTCAAATGACGCCTATATCTGATTGGTTGAAATGGTTAAAACATGTGGTACCTACAAGGATAATCAATAAGGTGTCAGACGAATATTATTTCGTAGAAAAAACGATAGTTGGAATTTTAGGAAGTAGTATTCGTCTAAGACCAGAATATGCGGAGGAATTTTTAAAATTCACCAAAGGGTATATAGAGAGATCAGCCTTAGGTTCAAAAGAAAAAAAATATATTTTACAAAAGATAGATTCTCCCCCAAAATTGTCATTGTTATGGAGAATCATGAGAAAATTAACCAAGAACGTAGGTAAGCCGAACATTAGTTTTCCTATCAAAAAACAAATCCAAGACTAAGTAAATAATCAATATTGAGAGCGGATCTAAATGACGGCAACGATGGGGGTGTTGTTTGAGACCGAGGTGTCAGAATTCAAGGGATTAAATTTAGTAAAATAATCGATTTCACACAGATTTGGTGCGTATGGAATTTAGAGAAGATAAAAGCTCATTCATCCCAAGGTGCGATGCGCACAGTGATGCCAATTATCTATATTAATCCTGCCATTAGGGATGTGTGAGCCGCTTTAAAATTTTATCTAATGAGCTGACCGGTATGGGTATCTTTGGGTGGGAATAAAGAGTGTTCTGTTTATTAAGGTCCGATGCAAATACTACGATTGACTTGAACAAATTAGCTCTTAATTACCATAGATTTGAAAGAGTAATTTGAATAACCCTACTACAATAGCGTATTCAAAAAGGAGGAAGGTTTTGGGTTGGAGAATGAATAGAAATAGGCCTGAAAATGCGTTATAAAAATTATAGTAGGTTGAGTGCTAAATAAACAGTGGCTCTCGCAATGAGCCACCCATAAAATTGAAAATTTGTTTGAAAGCTGCTGTAGCAGTTTTCAATATTGGTTGTTAATGATAAAATATATGATAGAAAAAATCGAGAATATTGAGTTGCACTTTTTAACGATAAACGATTATCAGGAGCTAAAGCATACCATGATTGAGGCATATTCAAACATGCCTAATTCCTATTGGAAAGAATCACATATCCAGTCATTGATTTCTAAATTTCCAGATGGTCAAGTGGTCATTAAAATAAACAACCAGCTTGCAGGCTGCGCTTTATCGATTATTGTTGATTACGACAAATTTGACGATCACCATACGTACAAGGAAATAACGGGTAATTATACCTTTGACACCCACTATAAGGCAGGAGATGTTCTCTACGGCATCGATGTCTTTATCAAGCCTGAATATCGTGGTCTGCGACTTGGCCGAAGGCTCTATGATTATCGCAAGGAGCTTTGTGAAAATTTAAACTTACGGGGAATTGCCTTTGGAGGAAGAATTCCCAATTATCACAAATACTCGGCATCTATATCCCCCAAAGAATATATTGAAAAAGTAAAGAGGAAAGAAATACAAGATCCCGTATTAAATTTTCAAATATCAAATGATTTTCACCCTTCCAAAGTGCTTAAAGGCTACTTGGAAGGAGATGACGCCTCTAATGAATTTGCGGTATTATTGGAATGGGATAATGTTTATTATGAAAAAAAGACGACAAAGGCGGCGACAAATAAAAAAGTAGTACGTCTCGGATTAATTCAGTGGCAAATGCGCTTGTATAAAGATTTGGAAGAATTGATGCAACAAGCAGAGTATTTCGTGGATTCCGTTTCGGCATATAGAGCTGATTTTGCGCTATTTCCAGAATTTTTTAATGCCCCCCTGATGGCAGATAACAATCACTTACCAGAATCTGAAGCGATCAGAGCATTAGCGAATCACACGGCAGGAATCGTCAAAAAATTTGCAGAGCTAGCCATTTCCTATAATATCAACATCATTACAGGTAGTATGCCTGAGTTAAAGGATGATTTACTATATAATGTTGGATATCTATGTAAGCGAGATGGCTCAACTGAGCGCTATGAAAAACTTCACGTCACACCTGATGAAGCAAAAGTTTGGGGGATGCAAGGAGGGAATGATTTAAGGACGTTTGATACTGATTGTGGTAAGATTGGCATTCTGATCTGTTACGACGCAGAATTCCCTGAATTAAGCAGAATTTTAGCTGATGAGGGTATGGACATTTTATTTATTCCTTTTTTAACGGACACTCAAAATGGTTATTCCAGGGTGCGCCATTGTGCCCAAGCACGTGCGATAGAAAATTAATGCTATGTGGCCATAGCGGGAAGCGTTGGGAATTTGCCTAAAGTCCATAATATGGATATTCAATTTGCCCAATCTATGGTTTTTACGCCTTGCGATTTCTCCTTTCCGGCAAATGGCATAAAAGCAGAAGCCACGACCAATACCGAAATGATTCTAATTGCCGATGTGGATATAGATCTGCTCAGAGAATTGAATCAATTCGGAAGTGTTAGAAATTTAAAGGACAGAAGAAAAGATTTGTTTGAATTAAAAAAAACTGCCCCGAACAAAACCAATGAGTAATAGCCGTCTGCTGGATCTGATCATTCATATAAAAAGCATTCAGCTGATTGCTTAACTTTTGACGTTAGATCGCTTAGGTATCATTACATTTCTTTCAATGGACCAAGTTTTCCTCAAATGAGGATCAAATTACACTAAAAAATGCACCATGAACTCAATTTTAAATCACAATTTATTTTTCATAAAAGAGCATGTTGGTATGTTTAAAGCAGCCAATAATTATGACATATACCATCCGGATACCCAAGAAATGATCTTGCAATGCCGGGAAGAAAACCTTGGTTTTGTTACCAAGCTGTTAAGATTCACTGATTACAAAAGAATGACCCCATTTAATGTAGTCATTAAAACGCTTTCAGGAGAGACAATATTGACAGTCAAGCGAGGCATCTCGCTGATACTCTCCACGGTTGAAGTGTTGGATGGGAACGAAAAGTTAGTAGGAACATTCAAACAGAAATTCTTTTCCATAGGAGGAAAGTTTGAACTCATGGATGCGCAGGAACAAACGCTTTGTACCTTAAAAGGTACCTGGACCAGTTGGGATTTTAAGTTTATGAAAGGGGATATTGAGTTTGCACATGTTAGTAAAAAATGGTCGGGTATTGGTAAAGAAATGTTTACTAGTGCAGACAACTATATTTTGAAAATTGATGAAAAGGTTCCTGCAGATCATCCGCTCAGAACACTTATTCTTGCGGCCGTCGTGTGTATTGACATGGTCTTAAAGGAATAAGAGATATAAGTAAGTAGTGAATCATTTAATTATCATTTCGCATAAGACCTAATCGCTTAAAGGAGCTAAACAGCTATTATTAAGCAGGCAGCACTGGAACGTAAGGATTTCATGATGAGGTTTTCAGCTGTCCATTCAATCGTAAAATAAGTAACTTTACTGTATGGAGTTAAACGAAATCATGGAATTCAAATATTCCCCACTGATACGGGAAAAATTGGCGGAATTTGGGTTTGCCAAAACGTTTTCTGAAGGCGAAACTATTCTGAATAAAAATGCTTATATTAAAGCAATTCCCATTGTAACTTCGGGCAGTATCCGAGTCATGCGCACAGATGATGAAGGTCGAGAGATTTTGCTGTATTACATCAAAGCAGGAGAAAGTTGTATTATGTCTTTTTTGGGTGGGTTGCATGACGATACAAGTAAGGTAAAGGCTATCGCAGAAGAACTTACCGAAATTCTATTTATCCCTACGGATAAAGTGAGTTTACTGATCAGAGAATTTCCCGAATGGCTTGACTATATTTTTCGTCTGTATCATAAGCGTTTTGAGGAATTGCTCGAGGTAGTCAATGCTATTGCCTTTAAAAAACTAGATGAAAGACTGCTCAACTTCCTAAAAAAGAAGGTAGAATTGGCAGAAAGCCCCGTCATTTTCATGACCCATGAGCAATTGTCCAAAGAGCTAGGAACTGCCCGCGTCGTGGTTTCGAGATTGCTCAAACAAATGGAGGACCAAGGCTTGGTTCAGTTGGGTAGAAATAAAATTTCTCTTCTGTAACAAAGGTAGCGGTCGCCCTTCTTTGGTTGCCTAATATTTGTAGTATGATAGGTTACTCATGGAAATTTGCTCTAAAATACAAGCTAAGTATTTTGGGTGTTATTATCGGCGCTCTAGGTGGTTATCTTTACTATCACTATGTTGGATGCTTTAGTGGCGCACGTGTGCCATTACGTCGAACCCAGTAAATAGTACGCTTTATGCCGCTTTGATGGGTGGTCTGTTGCTCAATATGTTTCAAAAAGAAAGATCAAAAAAACAATAAATATGGATATCGAAAAAATGATAAAGGAGCAAAAAGGTACGATCGTGGATGTACGAACACCTGCTGAATTTATGGTTGGAAATGTAGAAGGTTCGGTCAATATTCCCCTGCAGGAACTGGCCAGTCGATTGGCAGAAATAAAAAACCTACCACAACCACTGATATTATGTTGTGCCTCTGGCAATCGGAGTGGTCAAGCGACGCAAATCCTTTCCCAACAGGGGATAGAATGTGGTAACGGTGGTTCATGGTTTGAGGTAAATGAGTTTCACGCTTAAAAAGTTTAAATAATGATAGATGCAATAAAAAGTTTACTTGGGCTTGGTCCAAAAGTAGATTACAAAGAATTAGTTAAGAATGGGGCCATCATTGTAGATGTCCGAAGTAAAGGGGAGTATCAAGGTGGACACATCAAGGGATCCATCAATATTTCCGTGGATACGTTGGGCAACAATTTGGCCAAGTTAAAAAAAGAAAAAACCATCATTACTTGCTGCGCGAGTGGTATGAGGAGCGCATCTGCCAAAAGCATTTTGAAATCCAATGGCTTTGCCCAAGTTCACAATGGGGGTGCTTGGGGCAGTTTGCAAAATAAAATTCGTTGATCAATAGTTAAAGTCGATTGGCAGCTCACATCAAGGCCAGCTCACTTGGATTTATCAAGTAGGACGGGCGATGGGATGAGCTTTAGCCGTTTTTTATTTTATGGATTTTGGTTTGACTTCAGGAAGGGCATCGATAGGTTCTTCCTTGAGGGCAGCCCATGCAGCGCTTTTATAAAAATAAATAAGATTGAAGAAGTAATATAAATAGACCAATGGCACAAAAATTTTCAGAAATCATCCAGAGTGAAACGCCAACCTTAGTGGATTTTTTTGCTGAGTGGTGCGGACCCTGTAAAATGATGAAACCAATTTTGGAAGATTTGAAAACCAATATAGGAAGCAAAGTAAAAATCATTAAGGTCGATGTGGACAAAAATCCGCAAGCAGCCAATACTTATCGTATTCAAGGGGTTCCAACACTCATTCTATTTCAAAAAGGTATCATAAAATGGCGAAAATCAGGTGTTTTAAACGCAAAGGAGTTGCAAAATATGATCAATCAGTATACCTAAATTATGCCAGAGATTTCCTTATTAATTTAGCGGACAGGCTGCGCTAGTTTATTATGACCGCCATCGCTCTTTGATTGAAACGTATTATTGCGAGAGGTAGTTATGCACTTTCCCGCAATACGAGCAGTTTAATCGTTCTTATCAGATTAGTTTTGGGTAAGTAGTTCCGCTTGTCAAGAAAAGTGTTACTTGTGGATACTTTTGACAAACCTGTATGTCTTCAAACTAAAGTGGACTTTTGCTAAGAGAGTGTTTAGTTAATAATTTAAAGATAAATGTTTCTTTTGATTTGTTATTAATTTTATTTTTTGGTACTCATTTCTGCGATTAATAATTGCAATTTTCTTGAGTTTTTCTCTTTCTTTTAAAATCGATTCGCCTCTTCCAAAATAGACGTCTGCTGGTGTTAAGTTGTTTAATGATTCGTGATAACGTTCATTATTATAGCGATAAACAAACTTTTCTAAAGCAGCTTCTAATTCTTCTGGAGCAAAATAATTATCAAGTTTTACAACGTTTTTCATGGTTCTGTGATAGCGTTCAATTTTCCCTTGTGTTTGCGGATGATTGGGTCTGCCATGAACTTGCTGCATTTGGTAATTGTCTTTTAAATACAATTTTAATTCGCTTGCAATGTAGCACGAACCGTTGTCAGACAATAGTCTTGGCTTTTGTTTAGTCATCAATCTTGCTTTTTTAATGGCAAGATCAACTGTTCTTTTTACATCATCGACTTTCATGGTTGAACAAAGTTCCCAATGCACAATATAACGGCTATAGTCATCCAAAACGGTACTCAGATAATACCAACCCCATCCCAGGATTTTAAAGTAGGTAAAATCCGTTTGCCACATTTGATGAACAAAGCCTGTTTTGTCTGTAAATTCATCAGCTGCACTAAGGAAAATATGAGCTGGAGCTGTAATCAATCCTCTTACCTTTAAGATTCTGTAAACACTTGATTCTGATAGGAATATTTGTTGTTCATCGGTCATTTTATAAGCTAATTCACGAGAAGATAAATCAGGATAATCCAAAGCTAATTTTACAACCAGATTTTTCTGCTCTTGAGGAATACTGTTCCATTGCCTGTTTGATGCTCTTTGGGTTGGAAGCAATCCTTCAACACCATTTTCGCTATAAGCGTGATACCAATTGTAAAAAGTACTCTTGTTAATTCCAATCTCTCGTAGCGTTCGATTAATACCAATTTCAGAACGTGTAACCATGTGAATGATTTCTTGTTTTTCGGATACTGTAAGTCGCATATATCTCTTAAACTTTTCAGTTAATCCAGTATTTCCAAGCTTTTTTTTACGATATCGTAGCGTAAAACTAAATCGGCAACCATTTCTTTTAAACGTTGATTCTCTTTTTTGAGAGCTACAACTTCATCACTGGTAGCTTCTCTTGTGGTGTCACCTGATAATCTTTTCTTACCAGCTTCCAAAAATTCTTTGTTCCACTTATAAAACTGAGATTCATTGATGGAATACTTTCGACATAATTCTGCTACTGACATCTCAGCTCGCAAGGCTTCCATAACAATTTGGATTTTCTGTTCGGAATTAAAGATTCTTCGTGTGCTTCTACGAATGTCTTTAATGAAATTCTCTGCTGTTTTTTTCTTAGGTGTTTTCATGGTTATTCAAAGTTAAAGATTTTGAAAACACTCCCTTAGTTTTGAACTAATTCAGTCCACTTTATGCTGACGATTTACACGT
>JABMNK010000097.1 GCA_013204595.1 Flammeovirgaceae bacterium | reverse complement strand
TATTCTATCCAGTTGAACTACGGATGCATGTATCGATATAAGGGCTGCAAATATACTTGTAGATCAATCAATTGATCAAACATCTAGCCTTCTTTTAATGATACTATCTGCGGAATTCCCATTATAGTGAACTTTCGGTCAAATAAAGTTCATTGAATTGATTTGGTTAGAAAATCTTAAGGCTTTTTGGCTACCATTTGATAAAGATTTGAGATCTTATATTTGAGCGGACGGGTCCGCGTCTTTCCTCTGCACCAGAACCAACAGTATCTAGATCTGGATAATAAAACCTTCCATACTTTACCCAAAATGTAATGTTTCTGTTGATCGCGTATGCAAAGAGTAGATAGGTCCTGATACCGTTATTTTGGTAGGCGGGTATTTCGAGACTAAAGCGAACATCTCGTTCATACGCATATTGCCGTAATCGTCGGTTTCAAATAAGGCAATTCTAGTGCTAATTTTCATTTTTTGATATTGAAAATTAAGATCTTGCATAGCGGCAAAGCCTGTTTTTTTAATCGAAGATTGCGCTGTAGTGCTCCACTGAACCGTCGTTTTTAATACAAACCCATTGTTGATGTTTTTTTGAATGGATATCCGGTAATTGTGCTTTTTTCGTTGAATAACTGTACGCAATTTTTGGTCTAATTGAGTGATCGAAAGGGGTTTTTGCTCGTATCGGTATTGCAACAGAAAACGTACGGCACTCGTAGGGGTGAATTCATAAGCACCCAAATATTCAAATCCATCAGAAGGGCCATATAGCTGGTATTGAAAGCTTTCAAACCTAAAATAGTCGTAATATACGGATAGTTTATTTTTTTTATTAGGCGTGAATTTCAATCCCCAATAAGCACCTTGTTCATTTGTGTTGTTGCTGTTTTCTCCGAACCCATGTCCATAAAAACTATTAAAATGTTCTCCATATTTCCGATAAACGAGACTTAGGTCTATTTTCGGAGTCAGACTTGCGATAAGTCCTGTTACTAGCCCCCCATTTCCAGACATAGTCAAGGCCCCCTCCCCAAAGACTAAGAAATTTTGAATATTCCAATCAAAGTAGATACTTCCCAATTGATGCCGGTCTCCAGAAAATGCGTTCAATTGGTAGGTCGTGTTTAATGGTAAGATGATTTGTGAATATTGCGTGTATAGATAAGACGCGCCCAGTTTTATGGCGCGTTTTGGCTGATAATGAATACTTCCGCCAAAGGAATATGTTTTGATACTATTCTTTGCCTGAATTTGCTTACTTGTTCTGTGCAGTCCTGATGTTTGCAGGCTATTAACGTAGGTTTCTGATCTAGTGCTATCAAGATTTAGTTGGGCATCTTCGGCTAATCCGGAGGCATAGATACTCACGTTGAGTGACGATTTCCCAATGGTGGCACTGAGTCCTCTGAAAAAACCTGTTTCAGCCACCGAATGGTAAGGACGTGCACCCAAACTGTTTCTGTGTGAGGCAGTGACGGTCTCTCGTCCTTTACCGGGATAGTACCCAGCACCATAAACCAGACCTTGACCCGTTTGTACTTGATAATCTCCGAGAATTAGATTGGTTAGTATCCCTTTATTTTGAAGCCTCAAATAGCCAGAATAATAATCGAATCCTTTTTGATTTTTCTGCCAACCGAAAGGTTCACCTGAATCTTTTTCTGCTGTAAAACCAATGCCATAGTCATTTCCATTGGATATACGTACTTTGACCAAAAGATTGGTGCGATTTCCAATATATCCTGCGGTGGTGTCTCGATATCCATCAGCTACTTGCAGCGATTGCCCATGCCGGATCAAAAGGAATCGTTCGGTTGAATTTTTTAGGCTAGAAATTAATGAATTATTGATTTTAGGGGCATTTGAGACGGTTAAAAATGGCAATAGTTGATTTATTCGCTGCTCATCAAGGGTGGGGATCACTTGCAGTTCAAAAAGAGACAAAAAAGGACCGTATTGCGCACGGTATACTAATATGTCGTCAATTTGAGCTGACGTCAATAAACGTAAAGACATTAATTCGGCTTTGTCAGTCAAATTGAGGGACAAAGGATGGTCACTGTAATAGTTAAGCGTTTGATACAAATGATCGTAGGTTACTTCCGAATCTTCATTCATGCTAAGATTAGCTAAGAGATGATCGTAGTCAATTAGAGAAATTTGCGCGTGAGCTGACAACCTGATGAATAGTAAGAAGAGTAAGGACAGCTTCCATCTGTTCATAATGGTCGATTGATTGAAATTTCATGAATGGCGCCAAGTGGTTGTTGATCCGAATAGGCATAATCAAGAATGAACTTGGGAAAGTTCAAGCCAATACCTATAGATAATAGATGCGTTTGGGTATTGAAGCCTGTCCTAAATGCGATGATGTCATTGAGGTAATATTCCATCCCAAATTTGAACTCCTCTGCCGATCGAGTTGATTTTTGAACGGTACTGTTAATTATTAAAGATGAAATGGGCTGATAAGATATTCCCAATTTTAAGACCATGGGTACTTCTCGATTAACCCTTGGTGAAGACTTGACAGTATTGTTTATAAACGCACCAATGAGCCATTTAGGGATGATTTCTACCTTACCTCCAAAATTGAATAATAGTTGCTGTTTATTGGGTTGGAAGGATACATGGTATTGATTGAGGAGCAAGGCTCCGCCAAGAGAGACCATTTGTATTTTATTGGCAATGGCAATTCGGATTTGCTGTTCATTATAACCTGAATCTCCAAACTTAGAGATGCCTATACCTGCATTGAAATCCTGAAATGTGCGCACATATCCAAAAGTCATTGTTTGAAATGACGACACAGCATAGGGCATACGATAACCACTAATAAGTTGCGTTTGATCCAATTTACCTAAGCTTCCAACATTATTAAAAAGGGACCATCCATCCGTCAAAACGAGAGAGGAACCTGCCATAGCGGCGTTGCGCGCCCCAAGATCTGGGTTTGCGATTTGTCCGATACTAATGGTTGTGGTGAATACTATTAAACCGGCTAATGAAAAGTGACGTTTGATATTCATTGCCTATAACAACTTTTTTTGTTCTTAGAAAGTATTTCTTTCTAAAGACGTCTTTCAAATTATTTTTTTTGTTTCTTTAATGCAATTATTTTAATTGTAAAAATGTCAAACAGGTATTTTATTGTATTGTACCTATTATTTTTCGGGTTAAATGTCTTTTCTCAGGACACTACTTATTATGAGAATACTTCCCAATTAAATTCAGTTGGGAAATATTTGAATGGGTCCAAACATGGTAAATGGGTCTATTACTTTCCGAATGGTGTCACTAGCGCAGTGCAATTCTATGATCATGGTGCGTTAATGGGTTCCCAAACTTATTATTATCCGAATGGTGTTTTACAAGCCATTGAACATTGGCAGTTTGATCTGTTGGTGGATTCGGCTATTTATTATTATGATAATGGAGTTACTGAAAAAGCGGGAGAATATCGAGAGGGATTATATGGAGGTGAATGGCGGTTTTATTATTCAAATAACACCTTGAAACGTGTTGGTTGTTATAAGATGGGAGTGCCGATTGGTGGCTGGCTATTTTATTATGAAAACGGTATTTTGTGGCAGTCAGGAGCCCTTAATAATGGCGAGGATGATGGGTGGTGGCAGTATCATGATGAATCAGGACAACTTACTTATGAAGGGCTGTTTCGACAAGGTAAACAAGTTGGCACTTGGTACAAGTACCACAAGAATGGTAAAAAGAAGAAATGGAAAAATTTTGATTAGAGGTCCGCTCTGATATTTACTGCAAAATTGAGGTCATTTTGAGAATTGTATGAATACTCTAGCCTCAATACTAAATCATAAATCATCAACAGATCGATGCCAACACCTATGCTGTAGAGCCATTGATTAGTCAAGCGGCTACTTATTTCATAATTAGGATAGTTCTCAACCCAAGCAAGGTCTGCAAAAATTTTGGCATAGGTGTCGATTTTGAATTTATTGAATTGTGGGTGACTATTCAGGCGGTCAAAATCTTTTTCATGTTCAAAAATCTTTTTGCGAAAAGAGTTTTGTTGAATGAAGTATTTTGGACCTTCAATTACATTTAATTCAAAGCCTCGCGCAACATTAGTTCCATATCCTAGGTTTTGGTAGTTATTATATGGTTGCACATTCGGGTAGGATAAGACGGCCTTAAATCCATTGGCCATAAAATACCCATTGCCAAACGGCGTGTATTTGTTGAAGGTAGCTTTAATTAAAAATACGTTCACGTCATCAAAAATATTGAGCCCTGTTTTTTCAGCTTTTGCCTGAATAAAATAGCCATTAGTGGCGTATAATCTTTTGTCTCTAACATCACGGGTAAAGGTGTAAGACAATTTGAAAAACTGTTGTTGTAAGCCAGATGCTCCATAATAATTGGTATTTAAGCGCTGTATGGTATCTGAAATGCTCCCATGTTGATAGTCTAGTCTCAAATGATGCGTATCATAATAGGAGGGCCGGAAGCTGTAGGTAATCCCTGTTGAGTAGGTTTTTTTGTTATTTTGATCGGATTTAAAATATTTATTTAGGTGATCTTTGGTCACGTAACTGATGTTTTTCGCTTCGCTATAACTAGCCATGAAGCTCAATCCATGTTTTTGGGTTTTTTCGATGTATGGCAATGAATAATTGACCATTAAATTTCTTTCAAAGCCCACTTGCCCAACAAATTTTAAGGTTTGGTTTTTACCCCTAATGTTAAACTGCATCAGCTTAAACCCATAATTGAAGCGACTCAAGTCACCTTCTCGATTAATCAACCAGTCCATCAGGTTTCTATCGGCAAATTTAAGGATAGGTGATGGAAAGAAGTACCAGCGTTCGCTTACTTTCACCAAAAGACTTAATGTATCTAATGAAATATTCAATGGCTCAATTGAAACATCATTAAACAGTGACGTGTTGGCTATATTCAATTTGTCACGATTTATCATCTCTGAAATGGCTACTTTTGGATAAATATATCCTTCTTTAAGGTTCATTTCTCTGAAGATAATTTCCGCCTTGGTTTTATCCTTTCCAAGGAGATAAATTTTTTCAATATAAATTCCCGAAGGCTCCGCTAATTTTTGAGCCGCTAACTCACAATGACAGATGATTATTAAAAAAAACGAAATTAATTTTCTCGAAGGGCTCACGTATATTTTTTCTCTTAGTTTTTAACCACTATCGCTATCAAAACGCAAACTGAACTAAAAATATTGGTTAGACCAAATCAAATAATTACTATTGTAAGATGAAGCGATTGTGGCGTAAAATTTGTGTTTTCCCTATTCTTATTTATCAGCATAGTATATCTCCATTATTTCCGCATTCTTGTCGGTATACTCCGACTTGCTCAGAATATGCCAAACAGGCGATTACTAAGCACGGAATGATGAGAGGTTTTATTTTTTCCATTAAAAGAATTGCTCATTGCCATCCATGGGGCGGTTCAGGGTATGATCCAGTTCCTTGATTTATACACGGTCCAACTGTTCCAGCTCTTCTTCAAATCCACTAGATAAGATAGGGAATCTACACCAGGTTCTGGGATCGACATTGAAGGCATCCATGTGAAAGCTAGGAGCAATTCGTTCTCTTTTCCATTGATTTATGGCCCAAAGTTTAAAGAATTTTTTTATCCATAATTTGAGTTCTTCGGGATATAATAGCTTTAATTTATCGTAAATCTCAATGGGCGCATATTTTTCTTGAATGGCCAATATTTCTATTGCAACTAACGCATCGTAAGGCATCAAATCTTCCTCGTCTGTTTGGCACCGATCGGAAGGCCTAAGTTCTGCTGTCGGGGTCAGCCTATTTACATATTTTAAGGCAGAGTATCCCAGTGATTCTTCGGCGTATTTTAACCATTGAATGATGAAATCCTTATCTATGGCCGCTATAGGGGCAATACTACCACTCGTGTCTCCATCCATGGTCGCGTAGCCGACATCACCTTCGCTTCGATTGGAAGTAGTCAGTAATAGGTGATGGTGAATATTTGCCAACATCCATATGATTGGAGACCGGCTTCTGGCCTGAATGTTTTGGAGCGTGATGTCGTCTTGCTCCCAATTCAATTTTCTGCCAATGGCATTCTCTATGGTATGACAATAGCCTGCTATTTGGTCATCAACGTGCCATTCATAATGGGTAGATCCTATAGCCTTGGCAAGCTTTTTGGCGGATTCAGCTGTTTCATGACTGGAATTTACGGTCCCTTGATAAGCAGTGATCAATAGCTGTGCCATGATTTGATTGATCTCTGTTAGGTGATCAGGAAGCTTTAATCTATTTCTAAAAGCAACAATCCCCAGTTCATCGATAGCTAGCGAGACCATTCTTCGCACCATGAGTGCAATCGTACTCGAATCAGCACCACCACTTAAAGAGAGCACAAATCCTTTGTTTTTGCTTTTTATCAAATAATCAAAAAGGGCCAATGGTAATGCATGACTCATTTCTTCAAACTTGGTAGAATAGTCCTCTTTTAGAGATTGTGACGACGTATGATCGTCAAAGTTTACATCGCAGTACAAGAGGTTATGTAATTGAAATGAAAATCGTCGATTGTGTCCGATCAATTTACCTTTTTTGGCAATGATGATGTCGCCATCATAAATCATTCTTCCAGCTTCATTGCCCAATAAATTGGTATATAAATACACGCAATTAAATTGCTTGGAACTGTTGATGACTAAATTTTCGCGATAGGTTTCTTTACCGAAGGCAAAATGACTGGCACTTGGGTTTAAGATTAATTCAATCCCCTTTTTGGCAAGGTTTACGGCGGGACGGTCCTCGCGCCAAGCATCTTCACAAATTTCAAATCCAGTCCTTATTCCTTGTATGGTTATGGAAATATCACCGATATCAATCAGATTTCCTTCAATATTTATTTTTTTAATATCCCCATAGGGCCATGAATAAAACCATCTGGGTTCATAATGAACTCCGTCATTCGCGAGATTGTGCTTGGCATAAATACCCTTTAATTCTCTATCCTGAATAATGGCGATGCAGTTATATGTTTTTTTCTCAAAAACTACGGGTAGCCCTATGCAGGTCATAAGTCCTTCAGTTAAAGGCACAATTTGAGTGAGTTTGTTTAGGGCAGTTTTACATAGCCATTGGCTGATAAACATATCCTCACAGCCGTATCCGGTTAAGGCAAGTTCAGGCAAACATAAAATAGCTAGTTTATTGGCTTTAGCTTCCGCTATTGCCGAGGTAATGTTTGCAATGTTATGAGCCCAATCCATGGGGATTTGATTGAGACAAGCACCTCCAATGCGAAGTATTCTACTCATTATTAGTTTTATTCAATATGTCCAAGGTACGGCGGGCAGCATCTTGTTCAGCCTTTTTTTTACTTAAACCATAGCCCATTTCATAATTCTTTTCATCAATCACTACTTGGATTATAAATTGTTTTTTGGGAGACAGCTGCTTATCGTCTAATATTTGGAAAGATACTAGTTTATTTTCTTTTTGAGCCCATTCTATAAGTTTGCTCTTATGATTGATCACTGTATGGACCAATTCGTTGAGGTCGCAATGGGCAAGAATAATTTTATTTATAATAAATTCTTGACACTTGATAAATCCTTTATCTCTGAATAGGGCACCGATTAAGGCTTCTAGGGCATCACCATAAATCGATTTGGGCATCGCCCAGGTACTCTTTTGATCAAGTTTAATCAACTCGTTAATACCCATCTTTCTAGCAAGGAGATTTAGAGACTCTCTGCTTACAATCTTGGATCTTATTTCAGTTAAAAATCCCTCTTCTTTGAATGGAAACTGGGTAAATAAGTAATTGGCCACGATCATGCCCAAAACGGCATCACCCAGATATTCTAATCGCTCGTTTGATTCTTTGATGCCATAGGCATTTGTTGAGGAGGTGCTACTTTGCTTCAGAGCGAGATGGTACAACTCAATTCGGCCAGGATATTGTCCCGTAATTACATGAATAGACCTTGCTAATTTCTTTTCTTCCGGTGAGGAAAAAAAACGAAACCTACCAATTAGTCTATTAATGTACACTAATCTTTATATTTCCCGAAAATTATTGAGGTATTGTGACCGCCAAATCCAAAGGTATTACTCATCACAATATTCACATCTCTCTTTTGAGCATGATTGAATGTGAGATTTAGGGCGGAATCAATTTCCGGATCGTCAGTAAAATGATTAATGGTAGGTGGTATGATTCCTTTGTCAAGGGCTAAAAGACATGCAATTGATTCAACCGCACCAGCAGCGCCTAGCAAATGACCAGTCATTGATTTGGTTGAACTGATATTTAGTTTGTAGGCATGATCGCCAAAAACTTGTTTTATTCCCCTTATTTCACCTGCATCTCCCAATGGGGTAGAAGTACCATGCGTGTTGATGTAATCAATCGCAGTTACGGGTATGCCGGCCTCTTCTAAGGCATACCTCATTACTTTGGTGACACCAATTCCTTCAGGATGCGGTGCGGTGATATGGTAGGCATCAGCAGACATGCCCCCACCAAGTACTTCGGCATAAATTTTGGCGCCTCTTGCTTTTGCATGTTCCAATTCTTCCAAGATCAAAGCGCCTGCTCCTTCACCTAATACAAATCCATCTCTGTCTTTGTCATAAGGTCGAGAAGCTGTAAAAGGATCATCGTTACGCTCAGATAGGGCCTTCATAGCATTAAAGCCCCCTACAGCCGAGATTTGAACGCCTGCTTCAGAGCCTCCAGTGAGAATCATTTTTGCCTTACCCAACCTAAGGTAGGTATAGGCGTCATAAATGGCGTGGTTTGAAGAAGCACAAGCCGAAACAGTGGCGTAGTTGGGTCCTCTAAATCCATATTTTATTGACAATAATCCTGGAGTGATGTCAATAATCATTTTCGGTATAAAGAAAGGATTGAACCTTGGGGTACCATCCCCCTGACCAAAGGCAACAGCCTCGTCAGTAAAAGTTTTCAATCCTCCGATTCCAGATCCCCAAATAACGCCAACACTATCCTTGTCAATGGTCTCAAGGTTTAGGCCACAATCCTTGACCGCTTCTTCACCTGCAATCATACCGTATTGGGTATTTGGATCCATTTTTCGTGCTTCTTTACGATCAAAATGATCGTTGGCGTCATAGTTCTTTATTTCGCAGGCAAATTGTGTTTTGAATTTTTCGGGGTCAAAACGTGTTATAGGACCGGCACCACTAATCCCTTTCTCCAAATTGGTCCAATAATCTTCCTTATTATTACCAATTGGCGTTAAGGCGCCGACCCCTGTAATGACTACACGTTTTAATTCCATAGAACTTGTTTAGAAGAATTTATTTTACGTGCTCTTCCAAATAACTAATGGCCTGTCCAACTGTACCGATATTTTCAGCCTGATCGTCAGGAATGGAAATATTAAATTCTTTTTCAAATTCCATTATTAACTCTACCGTATCAAGTGAGTCGGCACCTAAGTCATTAGTAAAGCTTGCTTCTGCAGTTACTTCTGATTCTTCAACACCTAATTTATCGATGACAATCGACGTTACCTTTTGAGCAATTTCTGACATTTTTTTAATATTTAATTTAAAAATCTTTGCAAAGAAATACATATCTGACGTAAATTCAAACTCTTTCATTTACGCTTCAGTTAAAGAATTGCAATTTAAGGATGTCAATTTCTTTAAAGTCAATTACTTAACTTGCTTTAAAATTGGTTTTTTGATCATCAAACAAGAAAAAGCATGTAAATTTCATTAATAGTTATAGATTAATTTGTGAAAAGAAACAGACTTATTTCCCCTGAAAATTATGACTTCGCACTTTTGGGTATTGTGGTCAGAATGAAAGAATACAGCTTGGCTTGGCATTTGAATCTGTCGCCCTTTTTTAATTTCTCGAAATCTGAAGACATTAGAATTGCTTATTTGGATCATTCTGAAATACAAATTTCAAATTATATTTGTAAATCAGATCAACACATTTATACCTTGCTTAAAAACAAGCTTAATACAGAGGAGTCGGTCAACGGATTTTTACTTCCTGAATTGAGTCACTTTGATTTTTTCTTAAAACTGCAATCTGACGTTGATAATTTTAATTTAGAAGAAATCATTGACGTCATAAAAAAAATCGATAAAATAGAGTATCTGGCTAGTTTAGATATCAATAAAATTAAAAATAAAGAAAATGTATTACACTAATAAAAATTGGATTCTTGAAAGACACCAAAAAGCTAAAATAGTTGCTACGGTAGGCCCTGCATCCAGAAGTAAAGAAGTTTTAAGAGAATTAATTAAGGCTGGAGCAGATGTTTTTAGATTGAACTTTTCTCATGGCACTCATGAGGATCATCAGCAAACCATAGACTTGGTTCGCGAGCTAAATGAAGAGTTGGGAACGCATATCGCGTTACTTCAAGATCTTCAAGGCCCAAAGATCCGGGTAGATCACGTTGAAAATAATGGGGTTGAAATCGTTGCGGGTCAAAAGTTAATTATTACGACTGCGGAGGGATTGGGGACCAAAGATCGTGTAAGCACCTCCTATAAATTGTTATCAAAGGATGTTAAAATAGGGGATTCAATTTTGATTGATGATGGCAATCTGGAAGTAAAAGTGACTTTGATTGATGGAGAAGATGTGCATACAAGTGTAGTTTATGGGGGGATTTTAAAATCAAGAAAGGGCATTAATCTTCCTAATACGGTAGTTTCCGCACCTTCTTTGACGGAAAAGGATAATATTGACTTGCAATATGGATTAAAGCAAGGTTTGGATTGGGTTGCTTTATCCTTTGTGAGAAAGGCCTCGGATATTATTGAACTCAGGAAGATTCTTGATGCAGCAGGCAGTAGTACAAAAATTATCGCTAAAATTGAAAAACCAGAAGCACTCCAGAATATCGATGAGATTATTCGCGTCACGGATGGTATTATGGTTGCTCGTGGAGATTTGGGTGTGGAGATCCCTGGGCAAGAAGTCCCCGTTTGGCAAAAGCGAATAATAAAAAAATGTAATCAGTTGGGCAAGCCGGTAATCGTCGCCACTCAGATGATGGAAAGTATGGTTGAAAACCCAAGGCCTACCCGTGCGGAAACCAATGATGTAGCCAATGCTATATTAGACGGTGCAGATGCGGTAATGCTTTCGGCGGAATCGGCTTCTGGCAAATATCCAGTTGAATCTGTTTTGGCAATGTCTAATACCATTGCAACTATTGAACAGTCAGGGCTCGGGATATATAACAAATTCAAGGATTTATTACCTTCTGATGACGCGATTAAGCTCAATGACATGCTGATCGCATCAGCTTGCAGCGTAGTTAAAAATTCAAAAGCCAAAGCACTAGTTGCTATGAGTAAATCGGGATATAGCGGTTATCGAGTAGCCATGCATAGACCGAATTGTTATATTTTTCTTGTCACAAATAACAAAAAGCTACTTACCCAAATGAACTTGGTGTGGGGAGTGATAGGTTTATATTATGACAAGGAAAATTCGATTAACGAAACTCTCAATGACGTTGAATCTATATTGGTAGAAAAAGGACTTATGGAAAAGGGAGATATTTACGTGACGACCACTTCTATGCCTACTCATTGGGAGGGTCACGCTAATATGATCAAAGTGAAGGTGATTTAAAGGGTTGGTTTTACCAGGATTACGCGTTCTTTCATGACAGCAACTTTCCCAGCGGGACTTCCTTTTGGTTTTCTGACGTATTTTCTTTCTGTATAAATAACAGGGCATAGTGTGTCAGTCTTACGCTTCGAAAAGTAGCTAGCCAATTGTGCAGCTCTTTCTATGACGGGGCTGGGTATTGGTTTTTTATCTTGTTTTTTTATTATTACATGAGATCCAGCAACATCTCTTGCATGTAACCAGAGATCTTCTTTTTGACCATAATGAAAGGTCAGGAGGTCATTTGACTTGGCATTACGGCCCACGTAGATAGTGTAATTATTTTCATGGAAGGTAGTGAAGGGTAGGCTTGTTACTTGTGTTGTCGAAGGAGAGGATTTTATTAAATTTTGAATTTCCTTGAAGCTTTGCGATTGTCCTAATTCAAGAATATCCTTATCTATTTTTTCCATTAAGACCATTTTAGCAGCAATATTATCTTCGATATGAGTTAGCTCTTGCTTTTGGTTTTTTGATTTTTTATAAAGAATTTCGGCGTTTTTTTGGGGAGAGATGTTTGACTTCAGCTTGAGGGTAATTACTTCTCCTTCTCGATACAGATCGGGCAACTCAATATGGTCCTTTTTTGGGTCGATTAGGTGGAGATTGGCCATAATAATGTTGGCGATTTCTTCAATGCTTCTTTGATCCTTGAGGGATTTTAATTTTTCTTTACTTTTGGAGATGTAGTGTTGTGCATGTGTCCTTTTTTTAATCAGGTCACGGATGTGCGATTGTTTCTTTAATTTGAAAAGATAATCGCCGGTAAAAATCTTGTAAAATCCGTTGCATATTTCCAATGGATCTGTCGTTTCAGTGCCTTCTGAATGGAGCAGGCTTATCTTTGGATAGATTCCGTCTTCAATAGTTATTGGATTTGTTTTTAGGGTGTTGATGAAATCGGGGAGGAGTATTCTTTTTTCTTCTATTGCTAGATGAGTATATTGATACTGAATGTCTAAATGAGCTTTTAGATCATCATCAAAAGTCATTTCTAGGGATGAAATAGTCTCTTCAGTTAAGGCTAGCAGGTCAATATTACGGCTTAACGCTTCGATATTTACCTCTCGATTGAATTTGGATTTAAAAGAGGTGTAAGATTGGTTCAAATTCACTAACCCTATGTTTGATCTTCGTCCGTATAACTGAAAGAGCAGGAAACTTTTGTTTTCAAATAATATTTTAAAGGATCGATCAAATGGAATTTGATCAATAGTTAAAACCCTTTGCCCAAGGGTGTCTGCAAATAAATTGACACTATTTTTCCTGGCTCTTGCATATTCTTTTGGAAAGTAGAGCAAATTTGTTGTTTCCTCTAAATTGGCCTGAATGTAAAAGCGACCTCCATGGTTTAATTCAAAGGCAATTATTAGCTCATCTTTGTTTTGACTAAAACATTCAATGAGCTGCGCGCCTACTAATATTTCTGCTAATCTGCTGGAAATACGTTCAATAAAATAATAGTTGTGGTAAATCATAAGGTAATAATCAGTCCGTCGTAAGCAAGAAATTGATTATCACTTAGCTCTAACTGAACTTGCTGATGAAGTCCCATTGAATGACTAATGTGGGTAAAATAAGTTTTTTCCGCACCAATTTGATGGGCAAGTGCGACGGCCTCTTGGAGAGTAAAATGGCTAATATGTTCCTTTTTTTGAAGTGCATTTAATATCAGTACTTTACTTCCTTTTATTTTCTCAAGTTCTTTTGGCTCAATAAAGTTGGCATCTGTTATGTAAGTAAAATCTCCGATTCTAAAGCCAAAGACGTCCAGTTGATGATGGCGCACATTGATGGGCATTATAGGTACTTGCTGTATTTGAAATAATGCATTTTCAATAGTATGTTCAGCAACTTTGGGTATACCGGGGTATTTATTTTCGGCGAAGATGTAAGCAAACTCTTTTCTTAGCTGTGCCAATACACGATCTCTTGCATAGATGGGCATGTCACATTTTTGTTTAAAATTAAAGCTTCGCACGTCATCCATTCCTGCTGTGTGATCCTTGTGTTCATGGGTAAAGAGGATCGCATCAAGATGGTTAATTCTGTTATTTAACATTTGCTGTCTAAAATCAGGGCCTGTATCGATGACCAAACTCAATCCATCAACTTCAATATGAAGCGCACTTCTAAGCCTTTTATCACGGTAGTCCAATGACCTACAAACCTCACATTCGCAGGCTATTACGGGCACGCCTTGAGAGGTGCCAGAGCCTAAAAGAGTTATTTTCAAAATTTCAGTTCGTTTTGAAGAATGGAATGAAATAGATTTCTATTTTTCGCGCTCAATTGTTCAGTATTTACATGGATGATTCTAAGGATATCGATCAGGCTATTTATTTTACCTTCTGTAGGAAAGTATTTGTTTACGACGATAATCTTTGCCTCATTGAGAATGCAATATCCAGATTGAAAATTCCCTTTTTCATAGCGCAGATGATACGATGTTTCAGAAAAAAGGTCTTCTAACTTAGCTAAAAAATGTGAAGTATATTTTAATTGCATAATAGTTAAATGCTAAATGGTTCCTATAGGCCAAGGTATTATAATTTAAAGATTTTATCAAGAAAAAGCCAGCGTAGCTCAAATAATTCCTTTGAAGAGCATTAATATATGATCAAAGATCGTACTAATGACTTGTTTAATTAATACTGTCTGCTTGTTAGATATAAATTTCTCACAAAGAACGCCAGTTGAGGCATTTATTGGGCGTTATGCAAGTGGTTAAGTGACTCTGGATGATATTTTTGTATTTTATGGTGATGGTTCACCGCATTCTTAACATCATCAAGAAAGTAAAGATGCTTAAGATCAAACATGGAACAACCTAGCTATCTTTGAAAATAATTTTTTTTATTATTTTAGGTTCATATATAGCCTACACTTATTTAATGTAGGCGTGTATAAAAACGAAGGATGCAGTCAAAAAAAATATTATTGTCTATTGTGGGTCCTACCGCTTCTGGTAAAACCGCATTGTCTTTAAAGTTGGCGGAACATTTTAAGAGTGAAATCGTTTCTGCTGATTCTAGACAATTTTACAAGGAATTAACCATAGGTACTTCCAAGCCAACCGAAGCACAAATGATGACCGTCAGGCATCACTTTGTCAATTCACATTCTATAAAGGACGTATTTAATGTGGGATCTTTTGAAAAGCGTGTGTTGCCTTTGATTGAAGAGCTGATGATCCATAAGCCTATTGTTGTAATGGTAGGCGGTTCGGGCCTTTATTGTAAAGCTGTATGGGAAGGTCTAGATGAAATGCCAGAGATCCCCCTTCAATTACGATCAAGTATTATGCAAGAAATTCAATACGCTGGTTTATCGCCACTTTTGAATGAATTATTGGCCAAAGACCCACTTTATTATGCGCAAGTGGATAAACAGAATACAGTACGGATCGTAAGAGCAATGGAAGTCATTAGGGCTACTGGAAAATCTTTTAGTTCTTTTAGATTGAATAAAAAGGCACCTAGAACTTTTGAAAATATAAAAATAGGAATTGATCTAGATCGAGAGGTACTTTATAGTCGCATCGACGCAAGGATGGATGGGATGGTGGCTGCGGGGCTTTTTGATGAAGTAAAGTCACTTCTACCATTTAAAGATTTAAACGCGCTTCAGACTTTGGGTTATTCGGAAATTTTCGGAAATTTGGCTGGAGATTATGATCGTGAAGAAACGTTAAGGTTATTGAAGCGCAATAGTCGACGATATACCAAAAGACAGCTAACTTGGTTTCAGAAAGATCCTGAGATTGAATGGGTAAATCCGAATGATGTAACAGGTATTATTTCAAAGGTAATGGCTAGATTAAGAGCTTAAGACTTCTATCATCCTCATTAAATCATCGTTAATGGGTTTTGATTTTGAAATGGCTAATTTAAAGCTGGTGTAATGTATTTTATCGTCAATAATCCCGACCATGACGCCTTTCTTTCCGTTCACTAATCCTTCAACGGCTGCCATTCCAAGTCGTGACGCCAAAATGCGATCAAAGGCTGTGGGAGAACCCCCTCTTTGCACATGACCTAAGGTAGAAACCCTAATGTCTAGTTCTGGTAATTCTTTCGATACTTTGGAGGCGATTTCATGTGCATTTCCTTGAATGTCACCTTCAGCAACGATAATAATGGATGAAGTTTTGTCTTTATCACGATCTTTTTTAAGTCGTTCTATGACGTCTTTGATAGTCGTAGATGTTTCAGGGACCATTACCATTTCAGCACCCCCACCGATGCCACACTGAACGGCGATATATCCAGACTGACGACCCATTACTTCTATAAAGAACACTCTATCATGTGAATTGGCCGTGTCTCTAATTAAGTCTATTGAATGGAGTGCCGTATTAACTGCCGTATCGAAGCCGACAGTATAGTCTGAGCCATAAAGGTCATTGTCGATAGTTCCAGGTATCCCGACCACAGGTATCCCGAATTCTTCATAAAAAACATTGGCACCCGTAAAAGTACCGTCACCTCCGATGGCTACTAGTCCTTGAATCCCTCTTTTACTTAGTTGCTCATACGCTTTTTTCCGCCCCTCAGGAGTCAGGAATTCTTTGGATCGAGCAGATTTAAGGATGGTACCTCCTCTTTGGATGATGTTACTGACTGAATAAGATTTCATCTTATAGATATCACCTTCAATCATGCCATTATAGCCATATTTAATTCCATAGATGTCAATACCTAGATAAAGTGCATTTCTGACCACGGCTCTAACACCAGCGTTCATGCCAGGGGCATCACCTCCAGAAGTAAAGACTGCTATGCTTTTCATATGAGATTATAATATTTAAAGTGATTGAATGATAACGATGATTTTGTGCACAATTTAGAGAAAATTTATTTTTTATAAGTGCCAAAGGTTTGTTTTTTCAATGATTATTCCGAATTTCTACGGAGAAAATCCGACAAATCTCCCCATTTATTTTCATCTAAAAATGGCGATATTTTCATTTTTTGATGAAAGCCCCTAAGCGCGCTATACACTTTCTCTTTTCTCTTTTCGAAATGGGGTAAATTTCTATTTTCAAACACATAAATTGATTTCCTGAATCCTGGTAATTTCAAAAAGAGTTTTTTATGATAAAAGAACCTTCCTACATGCATAAGTAGGTATAACCTTAGGTGTCTCCAATTCAGAGGAATTTCTTTTTTGGCGGATACTTGAGGTATGGAATGGCGAAAATAGTAAAGGGTTCGTAGATGATTAAAGCCATCATGAAAGCCAATGGCCGCATTCATCAATGAGGTTCTATTTGCAATGGTTTGTGTGGGTAAGCGGGTTTCAAGATTATGTTCATTGAAATGCGCATCAATATAAGATTGAAATTCGTTTTGATCCTTTGCAATGAGTGATCCTTTATAATGGGGAACTCTAGGGAAATTCACTTCATTATTTAATACAATAGTCGGTTTCTTAAGTAACCAAGCTTCAAAGAGTGTGGTGGTTTCAAAGCCGGTCCAAATATCCGAAGTACTGATTAAATCTTCTATTGGGAATTCATTTTTAATGTATCGCACATTGGGATAATGAATCAATTCGTTCATCTCATTGAGACCTTCAATGGGTTGGTCTTCAAAATCTTCTTTGGGATGCTTTTTTAGAATGAATAATATTTTTGGATTATTCTGAATTGCCGTTTTTAGTATTTCATGAACGTTGATTCTTTGATTTTCTAGCCACTCCCAAGCATAGCTTCTGTTTTCAGGAAAAAACAGAACAAAAGATTCTTCTTTTCTATGGCTATGAATTTTCCCAAAAGCCCATCCGGCATAACCAATTACTTTGGTGAAATGGCCCGCGTCTAAGCTACCCAGCATCTCTGCGCGAGACGTTTGTGGCATAAAAAGATATCGATCGAAGCCGGTGGCTCCCGTGAGGATTATTTTGTTGTGTCCATTTGTAGGAATGATCGTTTTGGCATAATCAACCGTTTTTTGAGACCAACAGGTTACCCATTCCTGAACGATTTCTTTCGATTTATTATACCCCCAATAATCAAAGGAACCGTCCGTTGGAAAATTACCTTCAGAATCCAAGGCCAAAACAATGATGCCCGCCTTTCTGGCAAAATAGGCAATTTCTACATACAGATTGTGCCCTCTGACATTGGGTAATAAAATCACGTCAGGACGCCATATTTTGATGTTAAGGAGGTCCCAAATGAATTTATATTTGACTTCTATGTTAAAATGTTTTTCAAATAGATAGGTAACCGGCAATAAAATCTCTGTATCTCTACCCAAGGGATTGTCTACAAATGCTAGTAATTTTATCTTCTTCATAAAATTTCCTCAAGGTATTGGGCTACCTTTTGTGTCTGTGATTTATTAGAATAGTTTAGCACTGTTGGGTTGTCCGTAAGGACAGTCGAGGTATCCTGTCGCATCATCAAGTTAATATAGGCTGCTTGACTTTTCTGGTCTTCGTAAGCGCAACAAATACCTGCGTTGCATTCTTTGAGTATTTTATGTGCATCGCTAGCTGGCGGCCCTAGTGCCAAAATGGGATTATAGGTCCGTAAATATTCATATAATTTCCCTGGCAATCTACCCTGGGCATTTTCTGCTTGGTTGAGCAAAAGGATCAATAAATGAGCATTCATAGCCAGTTGCAAGGCATCTTTTCTTGAAACGATTCCTAAAAAGTCAATTTGTACGTGGTGGGCGATTTGCTTTAATTGTTTCTTTACTGTTTGGTCTATTTGCCCTGCCAGACGTAATCGAATAGGTTTTGAGCTCTTTATTTTCTCTATTACCTCCATTAAATCAACGGGCGCACGATCATGCCCAATGAGTCCAATGTGTATAATATCAAAAGTATCCTGAGGCTTGTTTTTCTGAAGTTGCTTGAAGTCATCCTCATCATATCCATAATAGAGCACCTCTACATTGGTCGCGCCAATAGATTCGAGATCTTTTTTCCAAGTATTACTAGCAATAGTGGTTTTATTAGCAGCGTGTAAACATTCTTGCTCCATAGTCCGGTGTTGTATTGAGGCACGACGTCCGATGGGCATCATTTGATAATAATCAGCTTGCGTCCAAGGATCTTGAAAATCCATAAGCCAGGGAATACCCAGTTCTTTTTTTAATCGGTACGCAATGACGGTGTTCGTGTGCGGTGGTCCATCTGAAAAAATAGCATCTACTGGATGGGTAGATAAATAATTTTTTAAATACTTCACAGAGGGTTGGATCCATAAAGCTCTAGCGTCTGGGATAAAAAAATTCCCCCTCAAATAAATTCCAATCAAATCGAACCAGCTTGATTTATCATCTTTTATTTGAACAATAGAATTTAAGGGATCTGTTTTTTTTCTACCGGTGAGCCACTTAAAAAGTTTGAAAGGCTCTATAATGGGAAGTTTTAAAATCTCCAAGTTTTTTGGGACATCAGCCAATCCCCCCTCATCCAGATAAGGATAATGCGCATTCGACGCTGTGAAAACCACAGGTTCCCACCCGAAATCCCGTAAATATTTTACGATCTTAAGAGAACGTAGTACGCTGATACCTCCTGCAGGGGGCCAGTAATAGCTAATGACAAGAACTCTCTTAGCTTTCAATATTCTTAATGTTTAAATAAATACCAGCCACCAAAAATACTAGGGTAAGGGCAGAGAATAGGGCCGTTATTTTATTGCCTATAAAATAGGAATCAGGTTTAAATTCAAATATAATTTCTTTTGCATTTGGAGGAATTTCTAATCCTCTTAAGACATAGTTTACTTGCTTAATCTCTGATGGTACTCCGTCAATAGAGGCCCTCCATCCTTCTGAATAATATATTTCTGAAAAAACGGCAAAGGAAGGTTGGTCGTTGGTTGTTTCGTATTTTAAATAGTTGGGTAGATAATCCAATAATTTTATGGTTCCTGATTTCGTGTAATTTGTTTGATTAACTCGAAATTTGCTTGTATTGATCACCGCAGTATTTTGATCCTCAAGTTCACAAACTCGCACCAATTCATCATCGGCATTATTTACAGAAATCAACTCCTCAATAAACCAAGCGTTGCCATAGGCACCGCTATTTGGAAGAACCTGATTGGATTGATCACCAAACTTCAAGTATTGTGCGTTGAGCATGTTAATAGCACTGAATTGTTCGATTTGACGTGAACCCCCTTGGAGATTACCAATCAGCTGTGAAAGCTCGGGGGACAAACAATATTCAATTAATTCTTGATAGCGCCGTAGCTTGGCTCCGTGATACCCACCCAATGAGCTGTGATGGGCAGAGGTTTTAGCTTCATTAAAAGGATTTAATAAATTGAGTGTCCTGTAGTGTGCTCCAATTCCTGCATTTTGTATAATGAACTGATCAGCGTCAGTCAATTTTAAGAAGTTTTGAGTGGTTTGCCTTTCAAAGTTCTCATCATTAACGTATCTTCTATCAACGTTCCAGAAATCAAAAAGTACCAAAAACGTAAGCCCCAAGAAGGTATAGGTCATGTTAATCTTTTCTTTGCCATAGGCGTATAAGAGTCCAAAGGCAAGTCCAATTAACACGAATGTCCTTAGTGCATCCATTTTCAGCAGACTTTGTCTGTCTTGCTTAAGGGCAGCTAAAAACCATTCAGGCACGTTGGTAAGTTGCGCATCAACAGCGCCTTTAAAACTAAAGAATCCACTAAAGACGGCGAGTAATAACGCGATACCACCTGTGATCCCTGCGCTCATTAAAAGCGGTTTAATGGTATCTTTTTTGGATGATTGAAGCGTTTTTTCTAGCCCCAACATAGCCATTAAAGGAACACAAACTAATAGCGAAACAATAGCCATGCTTACCGACCGGAACTTGTTGTATCCCGGAAAATAATCATACATGGTATAATTAAACCATTCAAGATTTTTTCCCCACGCTAACAGTATAGAAAATAAGGAGACTACTAAAATCCAATTCTTGACGCGCGCTTCCACAGTGAATATTCCTAGAACAAATAGAAAACACATAATGGCACCCAAATACGTAGGTCCGGCAGTAAGGGGTTGATTCCCCCAGTAAGTAGGCGCTGACTTGAGTTGGTCTCGTACTTGAACTTCTCCCAGTCCATTTTGACTCAAGGCCTTCCCTAAATTTGAATTCACCTTGAGGGCTTGTTGACTGGCACCTCCCGAAAAATTGGGCACAAGAAAGGTAAATGATTCTAAGATACCATAACTCCAATTGAAGACATAGTCTCGCTCCAATCCTGTATTTTTCGAATTGGTGTCATTGTTTGTTAATTCGGAGCTACCCCTAGTAGAATATTTCGAGTACTCAAATGTGGTCCAGAGCCGGCCAGTATTGGCGCCGATCCCCAGTAAGGCGGCCAATGACAATATCGCTAAATGACGCCTCAATTGAGGTAATTGTTTACTTTTTACATATTCAATTACCTGAAAAACACCATAGATCAATAATAGTAGGAATAGGTAATAGGTGATTTGAAGATGATTTGCTTGGATCTCGAGCGCGGCCGCTAAACTCAAAAATCCTAACGCAAATATTCTTTTTTGGCTGTTAAAAAGTAGGTGCACCGCCCCCAATACCAAAGGCATATAGGCCATGGCACGAACCTTCCATATATGCCCGGCCTCAATACTAATAATACTGAACGTATTAAAGCTAAAAGCAATGGCTCCAATAAAGGCAAGCCAAGGACGAACCTTAAATATGAGCAGCATAAAGTAGCAAGAAAGAAAGGCCAAAATGGTTACTTGAGCTGCGGAAGGAAAGTTTAGTGTGATTATTTGCTGAATGTGTTTGATGAAATCACCGGTCCATGAGATATTAATTAAATAGGCGGGCATTCCGCTAAACATACGGTTTGTCCATAAAGCTTCCTCTCCTGTTTCAAGTCGATAATCAACCACTTCTTGTCCTGATCCGACGCCCTGAAAGACGTCATTTTGATTCATACTCTTATTTTCGTAAAAAAGAGGATTAAAAAAAGCAATGGTCAAAATAAACCCCGCGGCAATTGCGATGAGATGAGGTTGAAGAATTTTTAATATTTTAATAATCATTTTCTAGAGGTTAAGCGAAAGAATACCTTTTCTAATATTTCATTTATTTCAACGGATAATTTGAGTTTGTAAATGGAAAAGGTAAATATCAATACCAATATTAAAGATCGCATGAGAATATCCAACCATGGATTGATAAAAAAAGGAAAAGAGAAATTCAGCATATAAAGAGTGGCCATTAGAGCCATTGCAAAAATGGTTTTTTTTGTAAAGGGGAACAAATTGGATGTAATTTTCAGCAACAGCATCTTCAGGATATTATAGACCGTAAAGACAGCGAAATAAGCATAAGCGGCCCCTAATAGACCGAATTCTGGAATTAACAACATATCAGCGCCGATCATGGCAATTCCCAAAATCAAAATCAATGCCATATTGAATTTATAATATTTGGAGATGGCTATGATACTATCATTGATGCTGAAAAGCATGTTGATCAGTTTAGTGAAACCTGCTATTAATACAACACTTTTACCTGCAGCGTAAAATTGACCACTTGGCATGAGTTGAAAGATATTATCAAGATTGATCACGAGTAGTAAATATAATAGTGACCCTATTAAAAAAAGATTGATGGATGCTTTTTTATAGTGATTATTGATTTCATTAAAATCCTTTTTTGCAAAGGCATTGGAAAGAATGGGAGCAGAAATCTCACTGACAAATCGATAAGGTAATTCAATGATCATAACCATAAAAATGGCAGTCGTATAGATCGCATTTGCGCTTAGCCCTAAGTAACTACTTACGAGTTGTTGATCGGCTAGGGTCAATAGACTCATACCAAGTCCTGAAAGAAAAATCACCGAGCAGTACCTGATAAATTCTTTAATGACAGCTGTAGGTAATAGATTAAATGAAATTTTTATTTTGAATTTAACGACTGATTCGACATATAAAATCACCATTAGAATTAAATATAACAGAAGATGCGAATGAACAAAAGTATTAAAGGAGATCCAGCCCATTCCCAACAAGACGATACCAGCCATATTGAGTATTTTATAAATCAAGTCTTTCAAGGTATTCGCAACGAAAATACTCATATGAATACTGGCCAGTGATTGTAAGAATGCAAAGGAGATAAGTTCTATAGTGAGAATCACCAATAACCAGAAGTAGTCATGAATTGCATCCGCTTTGGCGTCGTAAAATCGCTCGAAAAAATCTCTAAAAATGAAGAAAAGAACTAAAAAAAGAAGGGTTGTACAAATATTGATAAAGAGCCCTAGACCGTAAACAGCTTTGGCGTCGATATTTTTTTGTTCCAAAAGTGATTTGAAGCGGATGAGTGCGGCAGAGATACCAAATTTCCCGAAAGTTGATAATAATAAGGCGGCTCCAAGAAGGGTTCTGAATAGACCGATTTCATCGGGCGTCAAAAACTTTGGCATCAATACGATCGCATTAACGAAGCCGACAATAACGCCGAGGTAGGACGTAGTAGCACTTAGGGCACTTTGACGAATGACGATTCCCATATCAAATAAAACGTGAAATTATAGCATTTTTGTCTTAGTTGTTAAGAGATCACCAAGGCATTTGGCGATTGGTCCGCATTACTCATCAAATATAATGCTTTCAGTTACTGTCAGAAATCCTATAGTTAGCAAGAAAAAGGGTGCAAAGTCGCGTGTTTAACTAAACCATAATTTTGCAGACAAGGCGATTACCGTGGTTATTAATAAATATTGGATGTATTTTTCATTGACCCTTGCGGACCACCTACTTGCCACCCATCCGCCGATAGCATTTCCAACTGCTAAAATAAGACCATATTCCCACAGAACTTTACCTTCATAAATAAATACTAGCAAGGCCATACCCGTATAGCATAGGACCACAAAAACTTTGATGCTATTGGTTTTTGCTAAGTTCATACCGTGAACACTGGTGAGGGCTGCAATGATCAGGAATCCAACACCAGCTTGAATGAATCCACCATAAATTCCTATTCCAAAAAAAAGAAATATCGAAGTAGCATTTTGAGATTGGGTGAATTGTTCGATTATTTTATGGTTTTTGAAATAGGGTTTCAAAACGGTGATGCCGATGACAAAAAGCATAATTATAGCGAGTAATTTGTTAAAGAATTCACTACTGATTTCTACAGCTAAGTAGGCACCTAAAAGTGCGCCAATGGTAGAAGAAATGCCTACCCAATAAGCAAAAGGGAAAACAGCCACACCCTTGCTCTTAAACCCTCTGACCGCAAATATGTTTTGAATAAAAATGGCGACTCGGTTGGAAGCATTGGCTTCTGCTCCAGGAAGTCCCATGAATAAGAGTAACGGCAGTGTTAGCAAGGAGCCACCACCTGCTACGGTGTTGATGAATCCAGCGATAATGCCTGTGGAAATGAGAATAATGATTTCAATTAAGGTCATTCGTTAACTTAAAGGAAGTGAGGAGACAAGTTAATGGATCATCGCATGCTTCCATGAGTGTTTTTTGATCCTTTTTGTAAATGGGATGTATGCGATTTTCTCCAAGTTCTATGAGTGGCATCAACGTGAATTTTCGGTTTGATATTTGGGGATGTGGGAGCGTTAGGCTTTCGGAGTCAATGATTACATTTTTAAAATATATTAAATCAATATCTATTATCCGTTCTCCCCATTTCTGATGTCTTATCCTACCTAATTTGCGCTCAACTTCTAGGCAGATTTCCAGTAATTTGTATGGGGCATATCCGGAATCTATGGCGATAACTGCGTTGTAATACCAGTCTTGATCAGGCTTGCCCCATGGAGCAGTTTCATAAACACTAGAGATTTCTAATACTTTTATTGATGATTTTTGAAGGAGATTAATGGCTTGTTGAAGGTTCTCAAGGCGTGATCCTACATTGCTTCCTAATAATAAATATACTTTATCCATAACCATAATGAAACAAAGTTAGGAATGAATTCGTCAAAACTTATTATGTGCTTATTTTAGCGTCCTAATTAAAAACATTCAAATGAACTTTCTTAAAAATATTTTAGCTACCATTTTAGGGCTATTGGTTTTTTCCTTTTTAATATTTTTCCTACTAATTGGTGTGGCTTCTGCCGTTGAAGGTGATGAGGACGTCGAGATAGCAGCATCTTCTGTATTATCGCTCAAGTTAAGTGGCGTGATACAAGAACGAGTGGTTGATGATCCTTTTGAAGAGCTTTTCCCAAATGCGACGGCAAGCACTATTGGATTACATGACCTTGTGGCTGCTATCAAACATGCTAAAGAGGATAGCAAAATAAAGGGTATTATGATGGACCATCAATTTTTAAGTGCTGGTTTTTCTTCTCTTCAGGAAGTAAGAGACGCGCTGGTGGATTTTAAGTCATCAGGTAAATTTATTTATGCCTATGGTGAATATCTCAGCGAAGCAGATTATTATTTGGCATCCGTCGCAGATAAGCTATTTATGAACCCTGAAGGATCATTGGAGTTCAATGGACTGGTTGCTAATATTACTTTTTGGAAAGGATTGTTCGATAAGCTAGAAGTCAAACCAGAAATTTTCAGAGTGGGAGAATACAAAAGCTATGTTGAACCTTTTATCAGGAAGGATATGAGTCCCGAAAATCGCTTTCAATACAATGAATTGTTGGCGTCGATTTATGATACTTATCTATCAAATGTTGCCATTACTCGAAATATTGATAAAGTTGAGTTGACTCGATATTCGAAGGAATTACTTGTTCAATTGCCCGAAGATGCCGTGAATTTACATTTAGTTGATTCATTGGGGTACAAAGATCAAGTGTTAGCTATGGTTGCCTCTGATTTGGGTATAGAAGATACAAAAGATATCAAGTTTGTTAGCGTCAAGAAATATAACAAATCCTATAGCGATCCTTACGCTAAAGATCGAATAGCAGTCATTTTTGCTGATGGATCGATTGTAAATGAGGGTGATGATTCTCAAATTGTTGGCTATAAGTTGGCTAAGGAAATCAAAAAAGCAAGAGAAAATAAAGCAATAAAGGCGATTGTTTTGCGTATTAATTCGCCAGGAGGCAGTTTAATAGCCTCTGATTTAATATGGCATGAAATCAGTTTAACCAAAGGCGTTAAGCCGATCATTGCATCCATGTCAGATGTAGCGGCATCTGGTGGCTATTACATTGCGATGCAATGCGACACGATCATTGCCCAGCCCAATACCATTACGGGTTCTATTGGTATTTTTGGGATGATGTTTAATCTGGAAGATTTTCTTGAAAATAAATTGGGCATTACTCATGATGTTGTTAAGACAGGTGATCACTCTGATTTGTATACAGTTACAAGGTCCCTGACTGATTTTGAGAAGGGTGTGATCCAAAAAGGAGTAGAAAAAGGATATCAAACTTTTCTCAATAAAGCGGCAAAGGGTAGAGGCGTTTCCCCTGATGAGATTGATAAGGTAGGCGGAGGTCGTGTATGGACGGGTGCACAGGCCTTAGAAATAGGTCTAATAGATATAATTGGTAATTATAATGATGCGGTAACCTTGGCCGCAATAAAAGGAGGTATATCGGATGACTACAAGGTCGTTTTTTATCCAGCTCAAAAAACGCTCATTGAGCAATTCATTGGGGATGTTCAGAATGAAGTTTCGGTCAGGCTTCACCTAGAGAGTAGGCTTTTGGCCCCCTATCTAAAACAACTGGAAGAACTAAATCAGATGAAGGGCATACAGGCAAGGTTGCCTATGGATATTGTGATCGATTGATGAGTTGTTGAGGTTGGGATCGGAAAGTTGATTATGTACGTCTTCAGAATCTTTTTTGAGAGCCAAAATCATAGCGAGCTCATCTCATGAAAACTTTTAGTTTGAAAGGTGTTTTGGGATCATTACAATAGATCCAAAGCCATTAAATCTTAAATTATTTCAAGATTATTTTATTTTGATACAACCAATAGATTTGCTAATTTTGGAAATCAATCTGAT
>JABMNK010000096.1 GCA_013204595.1 Flammeovirgaceae bacterium | reverse complement strand
TTTGTCTGCTTATGAAGGAAAAACCATTCATCTTCAAAACACAGCGCAAATAGGCGGTGGGGGTGGGGGTGGGGGGGGCGGTGGTCTAACCAATGCTGACAATATGGTCACGCTGATCGTAGGTAGCCCTACCTCTAGTGCCCTAACCACCATACCTTCAGCCTTCACGACAGTGCCTGCCTATGATCAATCAACGGCAACGGTCACCCGAACCAAAATCTTGGCTGGACCCGGTTGGACTATTGATGGCGTTCAATATGATCATGATGTCAATAACGAAGAAATCTACTTGGATGATGTAGAAATTTGGGAAATTACGAATAATTCAAACATCGAACATCCCTTTCATATTCATGACGTTCAATTTTATATATTGGATATTGATGGGGCAGCTCCACCTGCTTACAAAGCCGGACGTAAGGACGTCGTACAGGTAAAAGCTGGAGAAACCGTAAGATTCATTACCAAATTTGAAGATTTTGCTGATAACGATTTTCCTTTTATGTACCATTGCCACATTTTACCGCATGAAGATAAGGGCATGATGGGGCAGTTCATTGTCAAGCAAAGATAACGTTTAGTGCCTTTTGATCATTGGCTCGAAACCTTCATTTGATGCTCAATTCAAATGAAGGTTTTTTATTTTAAAGGCGGCATGCGCCACACAATCCAGTGGCCATGACCTCGAAGTCTGTGATCAAATGATACGCAATTGCCAATTGAATAGGTTCCTTGGTCTCCACACAAGAGACCTCATTACATTGCTCACATTTGAAATGAACATGTTGATGTTGATGGCCCATGGTAGAGCATTCAAGCGTACACATTGCATAGAAACTCTGGTTATTCTCCATGCTGATCTTGTGCAAGATCCCTCGCTCGATCAAGATATTCAGGGTGCGATAAAGAGTAATTCTATCAAAATTTTGCAATGAATTCTGAATCTCCTGATAAGGTATCGCTTTGCCAAAACCTAAGATGATGGCCAGGACCTCAACCCTCAGATCGGTTGCCTTCAATTTGCGAGTTTTGAGAAGCTCCTTTATTTCAACTAATTGATTCATAAAGTTCGATTTTAAAAATTGAGATTGACTCCCGTTACAAAATTAATACCCAAGTCATCAGCAAAATACCTTTGTCGATTGAGATAATCGCGATAAGCCACATTCAAAAGATTATCAATTCTTAAAAATATATTCAGTCGATTATTCTTAAGTTGTCGTTCACCCGAAATTTTAAGACCAACCAAATGATAGCCCTCCGGCGGTCTTGTAAAATCTTGACTTGGCAGAATGTTTTTTTGCTCAAATACATACTTACTGCTGATTTGAAATTCAACTTGTTCCCAATTGCCCACTTGTGGCATTTGATAATTTACCGTTGAGAACAAATTATTGGAAGGCATATAGATCAAGGGTCGTTCGTTTTGAATGTCTGTACCTTTTAAAAAACTAGACCTCAAGACCATATTCAATTGATCCGAAATAAGAAAGGTCGAAGTGACGTCAAATCCAAAAATTCTAGCCGTTGCTTGGGTATATTTAAAGACTGGGAAAGATCCTCTAATGGTTGCACGCAATTCATCCTGTGGATTGAGAAAAATATAGTTTTCGATTCGCTGATCGTAATACAACAATTCAAATAAAATCTTTTGATTCAAACTCCCTCCCAGAGAAAATGTGTTTTTCAAGGATTGCTCTCTTTTCAAATTGGGATCGCCCTCCTCAATCCCACTCACACCCTGATGCAACCCATTGCTATAAAGCTCATTAATGGCCGGATTGCGAGAGACGAGCCCCAGATTATAGGAAGCATTTAAAAACTTCGAAAATGAATAGCTAAATCCACTAGCAGCACTTAAATTATTAAAGTGGTTGTAATACCTGAGAATTTCCCTTGGCAAACTAATGGAAATAGCTGCTACTCGTTGGTCCAAATAATCATAGCGGCCACCCAGCTCAAAAGTCATTTGATCAGTCTTTTTGGACGCCAACACAAAAATACCCGTCTCAAATGAAATATAATCTGGAATCAAAGGCAAAATACCCGTACTTGTCGAATTGACATTGTCTATCCTATTGAATTGCATCCCCGAAGCCAGCTCCCAATCATTCGAAAAGTAACGCTTGTACTTCCCTTCAACAAACTGCGTCATCTGATTTAAATCCAAGGCAGCAATATCTGATCTACCCCCTCTGCGCACATCAAATTCTTTTCTAATATCCCATTGAGTGGCGTAAGTCAAATCAAATTGGTGGTCCTCATGGGGCACGAACTTGGTATGCAATTTGAGCAAATGGTGATTGACATTTTGAGACGGCGAAGTGATTTGATATGAAAATTGATCCTGAGTGTAAAAGGGCTTCTCACGGGTAAGCGCCTCTTCCAGGTCTGTCAAATTGCCAATATGAGCCCCTCTCAGTACACCCAATCGGGCATTAAACGAACTTATATAAACCTCACTTTTCCAAAGAGGATTATGGGCATATTCCAATTGCAACGCCAAGTCACCTTCGCTAGAACCTGTATTGGTCAAGTAATAATCAGAAGCACGGCTATCTCCCTTTTTTTTTGCCGTACCGACTACACTCCAAGCCAACTTTTCGAGATGTTGTTGCAACCGAATATTCAAGCCATTGCCTAGTCCATTGCTCTCGAAAAAATACCGAGCCTTACCATGAAGATGGGGCTCATTGTCAATCTTGTGTGGCGTCACTAAAATCACGCTTCCTAAATTACTGCCTTGGTATTCAAGGGCGCCTACCCCTTTGATCACAGTGATTTTGTCTGCTGCTAGAGGATCGATTTCGGGACTGTGGTCAGCACCCCATTGCTGTCCACTTTGCGCCACTCCGTTATTTAAGAGAATAAGACGGTTTCCATAAAGGCCATTGACGATGGGCTTGGCAATATTATTGCCATTTTTAAGAGTACTCACACCTGCCAAATTATCTAGCATATTGGCGATGTTTTTATCTGTATTTTGAGAGATGGCATGCGCATCCATCGTGACCAACTCTTGGGTAGTGGTCTCGCTTATTAAGGTCGACGATATCGCCAACTCGTCCAAAAGCTGACTATTGTGATCCAATTCAAAAACCATTACGGTATCTTGGTACACACTGAGATAAAACTCCTTGGTCTGACAACCAATATGGCTCACAACAACATGATAGGTGCCTCTGCAAAGTAGGGGCAGCTCAAAAAAACCCTCTTCATCACTAACAGCTCCTTGTAGGGCCTCCTTAAAAAAGACATTGGCATATGCGATAGGCTCGGAACTGCTCCCATCCTGAATCCGACCCCCCACCTTCACCTCACACGTCTGCGCCAGCAGTCCCACGGGCAAAGAAAGCAAGATTATTAAGCATATGTATTTATTGAACACTGATCAAGAAAGTTACTGCTATGTCCGTTTCCCCTCCTGCTAGCGTCATGTCTCCTGAGCCTACCCCCGTACCGTTCTTGTCTGGCTCATGCCTCAAGGTGATCGTCAATGAACCTGTACCGTTGACCCCAGTTGTCAGCAAGGTGCTCAACCCAATAGGCTGACCATTGAAATCCGTATCCGCATATTGAATTTGCCAATCATCGAAGGTATTTTCAAAGAAAAATTGGTGATCAATAGCTTCTTCTTCGATTTCCTCAGTTATGGAACTGCTAGGCGATTGGGATTCATTAAGCAAATCGAGCACCCCATTATAGCTGGTGAGTGCCGACAAGGTTTGTACAGAAACAATGGCCTCACCAGGGCCATCTCCATCCAAATCTTTGTAGGTCAATACCACGGTTTCACCACCCTCCGTTGGTATCAACCGGTAAGTCAACGTCGTAATCAATTCTTCCTCATTTGGAATCACGGGGTCCTTAAGTTCATCATCGCAGCCAGTAAAGGGCAACAAACATGACCAACAAATCATGACACAAAGATTACTTGATTTCATTTTTAACATTTAAGTATTAGTTTGTTCAGCTACAATGATAAAACATAAAATAAATAAATGCAACATCGTTGCGTTTGAGAACATTTTTTAAATTAACCAATAAAGGCCCTCAAAAATTGAGGGCCTTTTGATTAGCTAAGCATCCTTTTGCCTTTATCTTGTTTTGGTTGCTCCCCAAAAAGCAAATGCTATGACCAAAGTACCCGTAATCAAAAAACCAATTGGCGGATGGAAATCAGGATAGGTCAACATGCCGCGCACCAAATTCAGAAGGATAAGCGATCCGGCAATCC
>JABMNK010000095.1 GCA_013204595.1 Flammeovirgaceae bacterium | reverse complement strand
GCATCAAAAGGAGAAAATCCCTAACTTGGTGTTACTACAACCGGGGGGAATACATAGACTTTTCATTGTTTCGATTTATTGAGATGATTTTTTTAACTTGACATGGAGGTAGATTAGAGTTTATCTCGTATTTTGCTTCACGTTAATAGGCTTACTCTAAAAAAAGACAATTTTTTCAATATTTATGCTTCAAATACTAGAATCCACCTTTTTAACACGGTTCTTTTTACTATCGACCCTTCTATTATTTATTGGATGCAATGCAAGTCAATCTAAGATTAATAATGCTTCCTCAGATATTGAGAGTTTTGAGAACGACATTACAGAAATTAGTTCCGATGATTGGCTTGAGCTTGAAAATGTGATGCTTGCGCTCGATAAAGATGTAACGGAAAATAAAGAAGATTTTAGTGAAGAACAACTGCGCGAAGTAAGGAAATTACAGGGTAGGTATGTTGCCATTTTGGTGAAAAAAGGTTTAAATGATTTTAAGGAGTCTATTAAAGACTTAGGAAATCAGATGGAAGGATTTATAGAAGGGGTGGAAGATAAATGAACAGAATCGACAAAAATTGACTGAATGTATACACTGACAAAGACCACATTACTTGTATCTATTTAGGCATCATTTTTATAAAAAGGAAATTTCTAAGAATAAACATACAAATTTGATTTTAATTTATAACTATTATATGAAACTCCTTTTGTTCAGCATTATTATTTGTACCGCGGTAACACTTAATGCTCAAAACGCTTCTACCAGACGCCACATTATTGTTTTGGATATTACGAAATCAATGGAAGGTTACCAAAATAGGACACCGAACATTTGGTCGAAAGTCATCAATTACTTGGAATCATTTGTTGAAAAGAATTTAAATGATGGGGATGAGTTAGTACTATACACTTATGGCACGGTTGTTAGAAAGGATTTTACAGGGATTATATCCGGCCAGTCAAAAAAAGAATTTGTTGCTAATCTTCGAGATGTTAAGACTGAAGTTGTTTACACGTGTACTTATGAGGCTTTAAGTCAAATTTTTAAAACGCTAGATCCCGATATTCCAACGAGCATACATCTTTGGACAGACGGTAATAATAATTGTCCAAGTATTGATAAAAATGCTACTGAAATCATTAAATCATTCAAAATGCAACGTGGCGCTGATCATTATTGGTTCTACAATACCTTAGGTGTTGAAGTTGATGGTTCTATAAGGCAAGCTTCATACGATGATGACAAAATTATTATTCAAAAAGGAGATGATTATATTGAGAAGGGAGCAAAGAAATTAGTTCAATTGCGTCCGAAATACACAACTTTTATTTTTAATGAGGCAAATTTGAAAGTAAAACACGGTGGTTTTCATTTTGTCAGTGGCTCTGAGAGTGATGTAACTAGTGTAGAGATTGACCCTTTGTCTATTAGGTTTAGCGGTCTGGAGGAGCGATCAGATATTGGTGTAGATATAAAAATCAAGTTAGTTCCGACGAGTGGAGATTTTGATTTGACGCTTATTTTTACTGATGGTTATTTAGAACAATTAAAACTTTTGGGTAAGGACTATATAGAGGGTAGTTTTAATTATAAAAGTATTAAAACGGACAAACTTGATGTTACTGTAGTTCCAGAGAAAGTTAGTTTTAGATTTGATGTGAAGAAGAAGACTTTTGTTAAAATTAATTTCCCTAATCAAAAATAAAGAATGAAGCATAATTTCATTATAAATATCGCTTTTTTAGCGCTGTTTCTTGCTTCATGTAAGTCGGAGACGAAGATAGAGTCCTATGATTCAACAACATTTTATTCGTTTGAGACACCCATTATTGAGTTTGGTGATGAGTCTGACAAGGGTAAGAACTTTGTTTTAAACTTTAGTTTCGAGTTTGACACGAGTAAAATTGAGTTAATTGGTTTGCCCAAGGAGGTTTGGACAGTTTCAGGAAGATCTATGCTTCTTGATTTGACTAAAGCAAAAGAAAGCGCTGTGGAAAACCTTCATTGGCAGATCAAATTTAAGGAAGATGCACCACAGGATGATTATATGGTTAAGCTTTCTGCCGTTAATTGTACAATGAATGGTAATTCAGTGGATATCGAATTTATGTTTCCGGATGGTTCGAAAAGTTATGATTATGTTGTGTCTAATACACCATTTAGTCAGAAGTTTAAACTAGATATACCAATCCCGTTGTGGGTAATTGTTTTAACGATTGTTGGAGTTCTTACCATTATCAGTCTGGGAGGATACAAATGGCTCGCAAGACCAAATGGACCGTTGGGTCCTGTGGTGTTTGATGAGCGAATTTCAATGATTAATATCACCAGTGGAGCACGATTGGCTTTGAAAGGGCTCGAGTCATACGAGTTTGATAGAGAGGGGGTTGTTGGGGCTAAACTAACTCCTCACAAGCGCACGATAAAGGGAAAAAAAGTAATAACAGCTAAATTTTCAGCAGATATGAGTACTGTCGAAAGAATTGATTTGGTCTATGCTGATTCTGAAGAAAAGATTGAAGGGGTGAGTCTGTTGAAGCATTTTGATAGATTGAACATAACAGTTCTTGGTGGCACTAAAATTATTTTCGAGTTTCAAAATTCGAGAGATGTAAGATAAATTTATAAACAACCATTATTTAAAAACAAATTATTATGAAGCATAAGGTAAGTAGAAACTTGTTCATTGGATTGGGTGGAACGGGATCAAAAGTTTTAATCAAAGTTAAAAAGGCTTTAGCTGATAAATACGGTGTTGATGGTATCCCTCCATCTACAGAATTTTTAGTCATGGACACTGATATAGAAATGGATACTATATCAAGTGATTCTGTCGTTGGAGCTGCCACTTTTAATAATAACGAAAAACTGCATATACCTATAAAATCTCCACATACTATTATTGACCAGGACCGGATAAAATTTTGGTTACCAAATGAAGTTAGACCTTTGATAACCCCATCGGCGAATGGAGCTAAACAGTTAAGACCTTTAGGGCGATTTGCATTTGTTGAAAATTTTAGTTCATCCAATATTCTAGGGAAAATTGAGAACAAGATCGACAATTTGAAAAGTGCAAACCAACATAATAGTGATGTTTTCGAGATAATTGGCGATTCAAGTGAGGTGATGATACATCTAGTGTTTTCACCATGTGGTGGTACAGGGGCAGGCGTATTTATGGATGTCATCATGGCCCTTAGACATAGGTATGAGCGTGAGAATATTTATGCTTGGATGGTGATGCCAGATATGTTCAAGGGGTTCCCTTTTACGGGCAATGTTACTAAAAATGCTTATGCAGCTCTTATGGAGATTGACCATATAATGGGAAAGGATAGAACGGACAAGAACGCGTGGTCTAATTATGACCATAATAAGCATCCATACATCACCAATCCTTCAGGTACTAAAACGACAGAGTTCAAACTTGGTGAATCTGTACCACTATTCAATTATATCTATTTATTTGATAAGACAATGATGGAAGGGTCAATCATCCACGATATTGACGGGTTGTACGATAGAATTGCTAGGACATTGTTCTTCCACGTAACAGATTCAGGAGCTGAGTTGCTGAGATTGTATAATAATAATGACGATTTTCGCCATGCCTCTAACAAGGGTAGTCATCTTAAAAGAAGAAGTTACTCGTCAATGGGTCTCTCCCAGCTTATCATAGACAGAGAATATTTAGTGAGCGTTAGAAGGCTTAAGGCGATGACAAAGCTTGTTGAGAGTTTAAGCGAGTCGTCAAATATTCATGACCAAGGAGGCATCGATAATTTTATTGATTCAAATGGTTTTAGAGAGGATCAAGGCAAGGATAATATTATAGATAAATTGTTTTCGATGAGCTCGCTCAGTTTTACTGCTGAGTCAATATTCCCGGCATCCTTTGAAAAAGGATGTAATACACAGTTAAAAGAAAACGCAGAACTCTATTTAAATTCTACGAAGCAACGATTACAGAATAGTTGCAATGCAGGTATTCAGTTGCTTCAATCTACTTTCTTAGAGAGCTTACAAAAGAAGCAAAATGACCTGTACAGTAGTGAAGGAGGTTTAATTGCAGAAAAGCAATTTTTGAATGGAATGCTTGGTTCTTTCAAGGGAATGAAGGACGAAATAGTGATTGAAATTGAAACGCATGCAAGTTCAATACAAAGTACTCGAAAATTGCTCGTTGAATTACATAATCAAATTGTTGACTATGAAACGTCATTTTCTCCTTTTGGTAAATCAAATAGAATTAAAACTGGTTGCGTAGAGTATGCTGAGAACTTTTACAGGTTGGTCAAGGATGAAGTTCAAAAGGAACGGAAATCAATCGCTGAAAATTTTTATATTTTTGCAATCAATATATTGGAAAGAGAATTAGGTAGTAATAGGAAATTTGCATCATTACTTGATGAAGTAAGTCAGTTTAATTTCTCAAAATTGCAAGTGCTTTTAAATGCTGAGATGAAAACTAAAGATTTTGAAATTCATGTACATGAATACCTTAATGAGTATCTAGAAGTTAATAAAGATTTGTTCGGTTTAACGGATGCATACGGGGTGATTAAGTTTTATAATTTAAGAAATTCTGATAGTCGGGAGAGTATAATTACGTCGTTTGAAACATACATAGATTCTACCGAATTAATTAAGGAAATTAATACTTTAGAACTAGAAGATTTGTTGGGTAAGTTACCTAAAGGGAAATTGAAAGATATTATTGAAAGATTGGATAAGCAGTCTGAAGCATGTATTAAATTGAATCAAACATTTTCTTCGGAAACAACGCGACCCGCAATGACTGATCTAGGAATGATTTTAGTTCCAGATGTCAAAAATACTATATTTAAAGTTGATAGCGATGTAACTAACACTTTAGCCAACAAAGGGAATATGATCTTCGGTCAAACTTTGAAGTTGGCTTCATCAAATGACCGTGATCGAATTACCTTTTTGAAGATTAAAGGAATGTTTCCCGCAAGTGCTTTGCATAATATTGACTCAATGAAATCTGAATTTACTATGAGTATGGAAAGTGGAGGTTATCATTTTTCTGATGTCTACTTTGAGAAATATGCAATGGATTTGTTACAAGGTCAACAGGATAAAGAACTGCTTAAGTTGTTTGCTATTGGAGGTGCTTTACAAATAATAGGTCTAGATAAAGGCGCAATTAAGATTAACATAGATAATGTTAAAGTGCCTCTTGTTGAAGGTAGCCGTAATAGAAATAATAGAGCGATAGCTTTCGAGTGTTTCGCTCAAAATAAGGAGTGGCAAGATGCTGTCAAAAAGTACCTAGAGTATCTTGATAAAAAGATAGATGGAAAGCCGATAATTGCCAAGTTGTTTAAGGAGCATTATGATAATATCAATAAAATTGAAGTACTCGGGAAAAAGTTTGAGTCTGTAGAAAGCGGATCCGCCGAGTATAATCACATACACAATGAGCGCGCATCCATACAGCAAGCGGCAATTGAGTTTCCAATTAAGGATGCAGGGGAATGGGGTGCCATTGATTACGGTAATAGTTCAAATTAGTCGTTCTTTTTTAGATTATGAAAATTTTCCCGACTGTTGTGATCACACAACAAGATGAAGGCCCTTTACAATCTTCATTTTTTGCTTATTTTCGAAGGTTCATTAAGGAAAATTTTTCTGAAGAGTTGAGTAGATTTGTTAGTTCATTGTATTGTTCTAATGAAGGAATTTCAAAGATAGACGGAGAAAATTTATTTAATTGGGCTAGTAATGGCGATAAGAAAGATATCTACAAAGCAATTGTTGAGAATGATAGTGTTTTGGACGAATATCTTAGGAGTATTATATCGGGCGAAGCAGGGTGGTTCAGTCTTCGATCTACCTCGGAGGCAAATAAAATGGGTGTTTTTCCAAAATCACCGAATATTTGTCTTGTTTTTGACGCTGCATGCCCTGTGTATACTTCGTTATTTAAGGTACTTATAAGGCTGAATGATTTTAATCCTTCCACACCGAACAATTGTCCGTACGTAACACTTTTACTTGATTATGATTCCCGTAACAAGAGTATAGAGTACAGAAGTTCTGTCCTAGCAAATTTGAAAGAGCTGGATCATTTTATCGCTGGTGAATCGGATGCGAATCCTACCAATGTTTCTGTATATATTGTCGATGATGTCACGGAACAGGGGAGGTCAATTGGGCCTATTGAGAATAAATTTTTAGTTTTTAGTAAACTTATAGAGAGCCTTTTTAGAAGCAGAGACCTGCTAGTGACTAAAAATTGGGGTTATAATGAGGGTAGAAAATGTTGTGTATCATCATTTGGCTTGAGTTCTATTTATTTTCCTGAGATTAAGGTGCGGGAGTACCTCAAAGCATATAGTGAGTTCAAGGAACTGGCGGAACTGATTAATAATGATTTTGCGATCAAGCAGGACCGTTTAAAGCTTAATCAAGAAATTGAGAACTTTTTTAGAAAAGAAAATTACGACGGTGTTACAGAAAGACTCCTTGTAAAAGAAGGTAATAATATTTGGAAGGAATTTAGCATGGCTACGGATGGTTTGTTCAGTATTGAGAAGGCTGAATGCTGTGAGTATGAGACGTTGGTAATCGATAAGCAGGATACGAGATCCTTGATTTTCACAAATAAATTACTCGGTGACGTAAAAAGCAGGTATGAGCAGTTTAAAATTGTTGAGTTAAGTAGGGTTTACAGTGATCTTCAATTAGTAAAAGGTAGTGTAGAACGTGAAATTATTGATATTATTACTGTTCAGAATACTTCGGATATCAACGATATTAGAGATGAGAAAGGTATTAATTATGCGAAAATTTTTAATGCAATACTTGTAGGGTCATCTTCTAAATATTCAGAATCTTTATTTGGTCAGGCAATTGAGTTTAAAAATTTAAAGTATTACGAGGATGGTATAAGAAGGAAACTTGTTGGTGTTAGGCTTATTGAATTCGAGAGCGAGATTGAGAGGATTCAAGACGAAATGGGAGATCTTGATGTGCTTTTGGCGCAGATGGATAATAATGAGGGGGATGAGAAGGTTTCTCCTGAAGTATTAGAGGCTCAAAAATTGGTTATCCAAAGTAGGATTGGTGAGTTTAAAAAGAGGGAAAGTGAAATTTTGGTGCATATTGCAACAATAAATGCGGCTTTTGATGCAAATTTTTTTAAGGATGATCTGAAACAAGACTTCAATCCGCCAATAGATGATAAACTTGGTGCAATTGAGGAGAATATTATAAAACAAGACGCTGATTTATCAGAGCTTTACGTAGATAAAAATGTGCGTATCAGGGCAAGGTCGAAATTTTTGCTCTACAATTTGATTGCCTACCCATCGATTATTTTAGTTGGTTCATGTCTGCTTCAGATTCTCATGTTTTATAATTTTGAATTCTATCGCGTTGCTTCTTTCAAACTATTTTCAAGTTTGACAATAATTTTGCTTTTGCTTTATTATGGAGTAAGTTTTATTAGATTTTTCAAAATGAAAAATGAGTTGCTCAGAGTTAATAATCTTATTGAAGATAAACTTAACAACAAACAGCTTATGATTCAAAATCTTATTAAAATGAATTCTGCGTTTGATTACAATAACTTTCTGTTTGATGTTGGTCTTCGAGCATTAAGTATATTAAAGTCCGTGGAAGATTTTCTGAATAGAAGATGTGATGAGATGGATAATTTTGCGTTAGCCGTAAGGACTAGATTTGAAAAATCCAAAGAGCATGTTGATTCACTTGATTTTTCAGATAATGAATTTGAGGCCATCACTGTTAGTAAAGCTCAAATCAGTAAATTATATGATAGCACATATCCGGAT
>JABMNK010000094.1 GCA_013204595.1 Flammeovirgaceae bacterium | reverse complement strand
TATCAAGACCATCATTTACAGCATTTGCAATAGGGACAGAATCTACCGCTGCATTATTAATAATATAATCTGGCAACAAGTCATTTTTCTTTAAATTAGTAACCATATCTCTTATGGAACTTAAACTCTGCAAATCACACACGCTGTATGTTATACTCGTAGTATTAATTTTATTTTTAGGATCAAACTTGTCATGTAAATCACAACCGATGATAATATAATCATCTTTCGTAGATAAGTATTCTATTATAGCTAATGATAAATTACCGTTGCAACCTGTTATAAGAATTTTATTCATTCCAAATTTGTTTAAAAATTTCTGCCCTAGCTATGTTAGTTGTTAGACCCCCGATTCCATTACAGATGCCATAAATTACTTTTGGATGTTCAATTGAATCCACAACTATATCATTTTCCTTGCCTATGATGCCAGGTTCAATGATACTGTATCCAACTGAAAGCAGTTTAGATTTTGGAATATTGAATTTATTATTGCCACTCAAAGTCAATTTAATTTGATTTTGAAATGTTTCCCCTATGTCAAGTCGAAAAGAAAGAATATTCTTATCATGTAATATCTCGATTTGATGACTTGTCAAACATCCTTTACCTACATCAATGATTAGGGCTCGAGAATGCAGTGATTTTACAACATTATCATTGTCAGTTAGTGGTTTTAAATGAGAGAGAATTACTGTATCATAATCTACTTCAATAGAATAACTCTGTACACGAGATATTGTCTCTGAAGGTTTTATTAAATTGATTGTATCGGCTAATAATTTAGCCTTTTCATGATCTCTACTTTTTAAAAAAACATTAGCACCTCGTTCAACAAGTTTTAACGCGATTTTGAAGCCAACATTCCCGACTCCAACAACTAAAATATTTTTTCCTCCTAATAATTGCTTAGATGATTTATAAAACTGAAAAATAAACGAATCTATCGAATCAACCGTAAGATCATTACCCTTATAAAAAAACAACTTAGATTTCACTATTAACTCGACTGACAACCTTTCAAGGTTAAAAAAACCTCTTTGAGTGTTTTTAGATTTTTTTTCACAATCAACAAAAATGAAATCAACGTTTCCGTCTAAGAGTTTAAAAACAACCGAACCCTCAGTTTCTGAGAATAACACAACTCCTGAAATCAATAAATTATCGATAAACCGAATTGGAGTTATGTAATAACTAGATGAATCAGGTACCCTTGTATTCCCTACGGAGAATACAATTTTCTTATCTGAGTTTCCTTTTAAAGATATTAACTCCTGAATTCTATTGTTAATGCTCTGTCTTAAATCGTTTTCCATGTTATTGGATGATCTTTTAAAATATTTACTCGCGTAACTCTTCCGACAACTATATCTAAATATTTAGGTAGAATACCACCACCTGGTCCTTTTACACTTATGTCATTTAAACTAATAACCTCTCCTACTTTTAAATTCTTATTTGCATAGAGTCCTTTTCTTTGTAGATTCATGTTTAAGTACTCTCCCGGCTGCACTCTCTTTACCCCATCACCTAAGGCAATCGGAATAGATTTAGATAATTCAACCAACTGCTTCATTTCTTTAGGCTCTGACGATAAAATATGATCCGGACCTTCCATAAACCTGTCCAATGTAAAGTGTCTTTCAATAATATTTGCACCTATGGAAAGAGAGATTGTGGAAGCAAGAAGCCCTGTGGTATGATCAGACAAGCCGACTGGGACGTTAAAGGTCCTTTTCAGCGTATTTATGACATTAAGATTCATATCTTCCAATGGCGCTGGATATGACGAATTACAATGAAGAAGAATTACTTGATCATTGGCTGTTTCCGCTATTGTAGATAACGCGTCCTCAATATCTCCTAATTTAGACATACCACACGACAAAATAAGGGGCTTTCCATAAGAAGCAACTTCGCTAATAAGAGGAAGGTTAACTAAGTCCACCGATGCAATTTTATAACAATCGACATCGAAATCATTTTCAAGCTCCCTAGCGCTATCTATGTCGAAAGGAGTAGAAAATATGATCAATCCTTTATCTCTTGCATATTCGAATATTTCTACTTCCTGGACTTTTGATAACGTATACTTATCAAACATTTGAGCTAACGTTTCCTCTTGATCTGTAATTTTCTCAATATAATTAGCACTCTTTACTTTGTTAGATACCCTTGAATTTCCGGATTTATATTTTTGCAGTTTAACAAATTTGAGACCGCAATTAAACGCTTCATCAACTAACTCTTTAGCCAATTGAAAATTTCCATTATGGTTTAATCCAATTTCACCAATGACTACAGGTATTTGGTTACTGCCAACTAGAAATCCTCCTAAATTAACCTCCTTTTTGAAACCATTAAATACATTAGATTTAACGATTTGATTTAATTTTTTGTCGTCAGATGTTAATTCGTTGACCAAATCAAATCCTTTGAAAAATAAGACTTGACTATCCGCGTAGTTGAAATCTCCCCCAGTCCCAATTGAATATAAATTGCTGTACTTACCTATTTCGGCAAGAAGTCTCGCTAAATCAATTTGATAATTCTTGTCTTGAAGTGGATAGACATACTTTTCTTTATTAGATGAAATAAAAATATCCTTAGTTTCTTTAAGAATACCAGATCTTTTCATTTGCTCTAAAATAACATTTTCTAATTCAGTTTTAGAGTATTTATCAAGTCCATCATTTTCAGAGAACGTAGATTCAATGGTTAATAATGTGTAACCATCAGGAGAAACTTCTTTGGATAACTTGGTTGAATTGGTGACTCGATTAAATAAAAACTCTTCATGATCAAAATATAGCCAGTGTACATCAGATGGCCATGTGATTTCTTCCGTTTTTACAGCAATATAAACAGAAGCTATACCCCTAAATTTAAGTGACGTATCTATATTAAATGCCTTACCCAAAATGGTTATAGGCATGGTTGAAATAAGTACTTCACTCTGATGTATTTGTATATCTGATTCATTTGCTCTAAAACCAGTAATCAAACCGTTTTTACGAAAGATTTTAGAAACACGCGAATTCATGTGTATCTTGCCTCCCATTTCAATTATTCTATCCGCAATTCTTTCATATACACAACCCGTACCATATAGACCAACGGCAGCGTATTGGCCAGTATAAAACGGGGTTATTCTTTCTCTTATCTCGATTCTTTTTGGAGCCCAATCTGCTGTTAACTCTTTAGTCGTTCTTCCCCATACTTTTAAAGGATATTTCTTAAAAAACCTATCTGTAAGGGTTCTTCCAACTAGGTTTTCTACATATTCATCAAAGTTCTTTGCTCCTTTTGATTTGTCCTGGTCAATATTTGACAGTTCTTTTAAAACTTTACTTTTAAGAGGCTCTTCAAAGTTGTTGATAGCTTCCCAGGAAAGGGGATAATCAACTAGATCATTGACGTCGCCATTAATTACATTTTTTGACCAAAACTCGCCTGCAACAAGAAGGTCACCAAATATATTTTTCCAATAATCTTCTAAATCTTTATCCGGTGTATGATAAATATGTGGGCCTGTATCTAATAAATAATCACCCTCTTTCCACGTTCTACACATACCTCCAACATATTCTGATTGCTCAAATATTTCTACTTCAATTCCTTTCTTTAGAAATTCGTATGCCGATATTAGCCCAGAAGGTCCTGCTCCAATTATAAATACTTTTTTCATTTTTGTTGTTTTTTCGACTACCACCGGTAGTCAGTATTGATGTACTCGCCTTTAATTGCTAGTGAACAACATACTATCCCGGAATCAGATCATACCAAAGGATCCTGCCTGTAACAAAACCGCTAAACACAAAGCAGCCCGC
>JABMNK010000093.1 GCA_013204595.1 Flammeovirgaceae bacterium | reverse complement strand
AATGGGCAATTCCCCTTACCGATATGATTATGGTACCAGTGCCAGGCTTCTTCATTAATAGGTTCTCCCACTGAACCAATTACCTTCAGTGAATCTAGTTTATAAGGAGTAATGGGTGAGGTGCCGAACGCTTGTAAAGCCCGTATGGCAGTAGGCGCTGTATAAAATTGATTGACATGATGCTTGTCAATGATTTCCCAAAATCTTCCAGGATGCGGATAGGTGGGCACTCCTTCAAACATTAAGGTAGTGGCCCCTGCCAATAGTGGCCCGTATACGATATAGGAGTGGCCAGTAATCCATCCTACGTCAGCGGTACACCAAAATACATCACCTGCTGTGTATTGAAATACATTTACAAATGAATAATGCGTGTAAACCATGTAACCTGCTGTGGTATGTACAACCCCTTTTGGTTTGCCAGTAGACCCTGATGTATACAGTATAAAAAGCATGTCTTCAGCATCCATGATTTCGGCACTATGATGGAGAGAGGCCTTGTTGACCGCATCATGCCACCAAACATCACGTCCAGATTTCATGGTTACGTTTACATTTGTACGTTTAAGTACAAATACGCTTTCAACGAAAGGGCAATTTTCGATAGCATCATCAACCACTGCTTTCACAGGAATGGCCTTATTACCTCTGAAATTCCCATCTGATGTCAAGACCATTTTGGCCTGACAATCATCAATACGATCGGATAAGGCATTGGCTGAAAAGCCAGCAAAAACGATGGAATGAATCGCTCCTATTCTTGCACAGGCCAGCATTGCAATAGCTGCTTCTGGCACCATTGGCATGTAAATAACCACCCTATCTCCTTTTTTAATACCATGCGTCTGCATCGCGTTTGCTAATTGACAGGTTTTTTCAAAAAGTATTTGGTAAGTAAGTGTAATAGATGCTTCTTCAGGATTACTTGGCTCCCAAATGATCGCAGGCTTATCACCTAATTCTATTAAGTTTCTCTCGAAAATATTTTCGGTAATATTTAATTTCCCGTTTACAAACCATTTGATCTCCGGCTTGTCAAAATTCCAATCTAGAACTTTTTCATAAGGTTTTTGCCAGTTAAACGTATTTGCTATTTCTCCCCAAAATTTCTCTGGGTCATTTACGCTTTTTTCGTACTCGTGAATGTAATCACTTAAAGTTTCTATTTTATGCTTCATGATTCAATGTTACTTAGGATGCAGAGAATGTTAATCAGATGCCAAACTTATTGGATTGAAATTGGTGGATTGATGAGATCAAATAAGTTTGGCATTTGGATTACTTGGATATCTAATCTCTTCGGTCATTTTCTGGATGTGTGCTGGAGGGCTAGAGGTCATCCTTGAGACGACGAAGGCTACTACTATATTAAGTAGCATGGCAACAGTGCCAAAGCCTTCTGGCGAGATGCCTAGCCACCATTCAGAGGCTGAGGGTATCGTTTCTGTTATCCAACCCAATTTAAAATAAATCATATAGAAGGTCATGATGGTAATCCCGCTGATCATCCCTGCAATGGCACCTTCTTTGTTCATTCGCTTATCGAAGATCCCCAAAACAATAGCAGGAAAAAAGGAAGAAGCGGCCAGCCCAAAAGCCAAGGCAACGGTGGCGGCCACAAATCCTGGCGGATTGACACCAAAATAACCTGCGACAATAACGGCGCCAGCAGCCGATAATCGGGCCCATCGTAGCTCCATTTTTTCGCTAATATTTGGTTTGATTTGTTTTTTAATTAAATCGTGTGCGACACTAGTACTGATGACCAAAAGTAGTCCTGCTGCTGTTGATAATGCTGCTGCCAGTCCTCCGGCTGCTACTAGTGCGATGACCCAATTGGGAAGTTGTGCGATTTCGGGATTAGCTAATACTATGATATCATTGTCAATTAACAGTTCATTTTGAGACGGATTCGCAACGTATTGGATGATACCATCTGCATTTTTGTCGTTAAATTTGATAAGACCCGTTTTTTCCCAATTGATGAACCATTCGGGTACCGTTGAATAGGGTGCATTCGAAACGGTATTGATTAAGTTGGTTCTAGCAAAGGCAGAAATGGCGGGAGCAGTTGTATACAAGATGGCAATAAAAATAAGGGCATATCCCGCAGAAACACGGGCATCACTTACTTTAGGAACTGTGAAAAATCTTACAATGACGTGGGGAAGACCCGCCGTACCTGCCATTAATGCAAAGGTGATGGCGAAAACATCAATCATATTTTTAGATCCGGAAGTATATTCATTAAATCCAAGCTCCCGATTAAGTCCGTCCAATTTATCGAGCAAATAAGTGCCGTCAGCGAGTTGGCCACCAAATCCCAATTGAGGAATCACATTGCCAGTGAGCTGAATGGATATGAAAATGGCGGGGACCATAAAAGCGAAAATAAGCACACAATATTGGGCTACTTGGGTGTAAGTGATGCCCTTCATTCCTCCTAGCACTGCATAGAAAAAGACTAACCCCATCCCGATGTAGACCCCGACATTAATAGGGACCTCTAAGAATCTGGCAAATACGACACCCACCCCACGCATTTGACCTGCGACATAAGTAAATGAAACGAGCAAGGCACAGATTACTGCGACTGTGCGGGCGACGTTTGAGTAATAACGATCGCCGATAAAATCAGGGACGGTAAACTTCCCAAACTTGCGTAGGTAAGGAGCCAAAAGTAGCGCAAGTAACACGTAACCACCAGTCCACCCCATTAGATAAACACCTCCATCATATCCCATGAAGGATATGAGACCGGCCATTGATAAAAAAGAGGCTGCCGACATCCAATCGGCAGCAGTTGCCATTCCATTTAATAATGGATTTACGTCACCCCCGGCGACATAAAAATCATTGGTCGATGAAGCCCTAGTCCAGATAGCGATACCAATGTAAATGGTAAAAGTGAATCCAACGATCAAAAAAGTCCATGTTTGTACTTCCATATTATATTTTATTTTTCGTCAACGTCATATTTTTTGTCTAGTCTGTTCATTAGATAAACGTAAATAAAAATGAGGATCACAAAGATGTAAATAGATCCTTGTTGAGCAAACCAAAAACCCAATTTAAACCCACCTATTCTTATGGTATTTAATTGATTGACAAAAAGGATACCTGCTCCAAATGAAGCAGCAAACCAGATGCTTAACAAGATAAGTAAATATCTTATATTTTCTTTCCAATAACTTTTCATAGGCAAGCGGAATGTATTTGATGTAACAACTCTTAATAATACATAAAATCTTGCAAAGAACCAATTCTAGCTCCTTAGGTACTCAGAAATAAAATTCAGTGAGAATGGCTACTAAGGCAGCAGTCAGGCTAATGAATATTTTGTTAAACTTAAATCTATGTCCAGGACTAGCTTCAACGAAAATAGTTGTAGAGATGTGTAAAAAGGCCCCGCTTACGAAGGCAAATAACGTACTTAATTGTGTTGGTGAAAAGATCAAATAATTATTTGCAATGACACCAACGGGAGAAGCCAGACTAAATATAATGAGCACCAACAACTGCTGTTTACTAAATTTGATTTTTCCCTGAAAAACAGCCATCAAGGCAAAGGCGGCAGGGGCTTTATGTAAAATAATGCCAAATAACAAGGAATTTGAGGAATTTTGGTCATGTAACGGTGTGTCATGACTGAGCAAGGCACCTTCCATTAAAGAGTGGATTACCAATGCGATAAGGATATAATATTTGGCTTTCAAGTTTGCAGGTTTGTGAAAATGACCATGCTCCACACCTGAAGTGAAGTGCTCCAGTAATTGCTGAAAGAAAAACCCGAGCAATACATATAGTCCGATTTTTGTGGGATTTTCTGCCAGCGTAAAGAGTTCTGGAAAAATATGGATGATGGTTATAGAGAATAAATAAGAGCCACCAAAAATCAAGGGTAAATAAATACGGCTAGGGTTGTAGCCACCTAGTATGCTGGCAAGTCCTCCGATAAGGGTTCCGCTGATTAACATGAATATTGTTAGGGTCATTTACTGTTGAGGATTAATCAGGAGTGACGCGAACTGTTTCACGAATACCGTCGGTTACAAAATATTCAATTTCTTGAGGTCCTTGATAAATTAGAATAGCATCAAGAAGATCATCTTTTTCAAGTATTTTCATTGCCTCATCTATACCCATAACCATAAAAGCGGTCGCTAAGGCATCGGCAATCATACAATTGGAAGCGAAAACGGAAGCGCTTAAAATATTATGATCACCAGCTCTACCTGTTCTAGGATCTATGATGTGCGCATAAATCTTATCTTCTTTTTGATAAAATATTCGGTAATTACCTGAGGTGGCCAATGACCGATTGTTGAGCCGAGCAATAGCAAATGTTTTTTGCTCATTCATTTTTGATAAGGGATCGACGATACCAATTGCCCAAGCTTCATTTTTTTCATTTGTTCCATGGGCATTCACTTCACCTCCGATTTCCACCATCCAATCGGTTATACTTTTAGATTTGAGATAGTCGGCGACCAAATCAACGGCGTATCCTTTGGCAACAGCACTTAAATCCAAATAAGCGCCGGTGGGCATAGTTATTTGATGACTGTCAAAGTCAATTTTCGAGAACCCTACAAATTGAAGCAACGAATCTATTAAAGCATCATTTAATTCTTGAGGCTCGGTATCTGGGCCAAATCCATAGGCATTTATCAATGGCCCAACGGTAGGGTCAAAAGCACCTTTTGTTATTTGGTGAATTTCTTTACTCGCCAAGAGTACAGGATAAAAAAAGGGACTTTCAAAAACAAAATTTCCCGAACGGTTTAATCTTGAGATCTCTGAGTTGGACACGTAGGTCGACAGTGATTGGTTAAAGGCATATAAAAGTGAATCAATCTCAATCTGATAATTCAGGTTTTCTGAGGCCTTGTATTTGACCTGATACGAGATGGTACCCATTGTCGTACCAGTGACTTGATTTAAAATAAGATCAGATCCTTGATCTCTTACCAGTTTTACCAAAAGAAGAAGTGCAGCAAAGAATAAAAAAATTCTTTGTATTTGCTTACGCTTATTAATATCCACTATGTTTTTTTTACAATATTACGCAGACCTAATTAGAATATTCAATCGCTATATTTGTTTTCTAGTTATTAAATATGAGAGAGGATTATTTAAAACCGGATGATGAGGCTTATTCATCAGCAGATAAAGAAATAGAAAAAGCCTTAAGGCCGTTAAGTTTCGAGGATTTCACAGGTCAAGAGAAGGTGGTGGAAAATCTGAAGATATTTGTTCAGGCGGCCAAAAAGCGTTCGGAGCCATTGGATCATGTGTTGCTGCATGGTCCTCCCGGATTGGGGAAAACCACGTTATCCCATATCATTGCCAATGAATTGGGATCTAATATTAAAATCACCAGTGGACCTGTTTTGGACAAGGCAGGCGAGCTTGCGGGGCTGCTCACCAACCTTGAGGTGGGCGATGTGCTTTTCATAGATGAAATACATCGATTGAATCCCGTAGTGGAAGAGTATTTATATTCAGCGATGGAAGATTACAAGATTGACATCATGTTGGATTCTGGACCCAATGCTCGGTCGGTCCAAATAGGATTGAATCCATTTACCTTGATTGGGGCAACTACAAGGTCTGGGTTATTGACGGCTCCCTTGAGGGCGCGATTTGGGATTAATGCAAGACTGGAATATTACGACGCCAAATTACTGACGAAAATTGTTGGTAGGTCTTGTGATATATTACAATGTTCTTTTGACCCTGAGGCTGCATTTGAATTGGCACGAAGGAGCCGTGGCACGCCAAGGATTGCCAATAATCTTTTAAGAAGGACCCGGGATTTTGCGCAAATAAAGGGTAATGGGGCCATAACTTTAGCCATTTCAAGAATGGCACTACAAGCATTAAATGTAGATACCCATGGACTGGATGAGATGGACAATAGAATCTTATCTACCATTATAGATAAATTTAAAGGAGGGCCTGTCGGATTGTCTACGATTGCGACTGCATGTGGAGAAGAAGCAGAGACTATTGAAGAAGTATATGAGCCTTTTTTAATAATGGAAGGATTTTTGAAGCGAACGGCGCGCGGAAGACAGGCAACGGAGCTTGCTTACAAGCATCTTGGGGTAATACCCCCCTCACAAATGAATACGCTTTTTGATTAGATAATTATTATGTGCGATTAAGTGATAAGTTGAGTGGGCCCCAAGAAAATCAACAGCATAAATGAGTTGATGGCCGCTTTTTTCATCCTTGATCATAAGGCCAAAAAGAATTATAGTTTGCCATGAAGACCTATTCAGTGATCATTAAGGAGATTGCCCAAGAACTTGGGTTTATGTATTGCGGCATTTCAAAGGCAGTATTTTTAGAAGAGGAGGCAGCGCATTTGGAAACCTGGCTGAAACGAGGGTATCAAGGTAAAATGAGTTATCTAGAAGGTCATTTTGATAAACGACTAGATCCTACCAAATTAGTGCCGGGGGCTCAATCCGTGATTTCTCTGGTCTATAATTATTTTCCCAAAGAGGATTTGACAGATAGTAGTCCCTATAAAATTGCTAGATATGCTTACGGAGAAGACTATCATGTAGTTATCAAAGAAAAGTTAACACATTTTATAAATCACATTGAAACCAAAATAGGTAAAGTAGAAGGCCGTGCATTCGTTGATTCGGCACCCGTTCATGAAAGAGCATGGGCTGCCAAAGGGGGATTGGGTTGGGTTGGTAAAAACTCCCTTTTGATCAATAAAAATTCGGGCAGTTACTTTTTTTTAGCGGAGCTTATTTTGGACTTAAAGTTAGCGCCGGACGGGCCTATTAAAGATTATTGTGGTACTTGTACGCGCTGTATGGATGCGTGTCCAACAGCGGCAATTTCAGAGCCGTATGTGGTGGATGCGAGTAGGTGTATATCCTATGTGACTATTGAGCTTAAGGATGAAATTCCCTCTGAATTTAAAGGAAGAATGGAAGATTGGGCTTTCGGATGTGATATCTGTCAGGAAGTATGCCCATGGAATCGGTTTTCGACCGCTCATAGTGAGCCAAAATTTTTGCCGCAGGGATGGGAGAAGTTGTCTAAAAAGGAATGGAAAGAGATGACCGAGGTTGTTTTTGCTAAAGTTTTTAAAAAATCAGCGGTTAAGCGCACCAAATTTAAAGGCCTTCAGCGAAATATTACCTTCATTAAATCAGATAAATAGTCTGTCAGTATTTGAATCTTTGTTAGTTTTCACAATACTCTAGAATCCCTGCTTTCAATCTATCATAAATAACCATTTGATCTGCTACATTTTCTTCCAATAATGTGATTCTAAAACCCAGTAAATCTGAACAAAATGCAGAAATAGGTACTACACATACTTGCTTGGCCGCTAAAAGATAATATACGAAACGCTGATCTAAAGGCATTTCTGGGTGCAACCAACTCTGAAGTAGCGCTTCTGTATTGGAATCTGAAATTTGCAATGCCTGATCAGGTTTTAATACACCTTTTTTAAAGATGATGGTATTATAAAAAGCGCCGTTGGTCAAGTTGAAATTGACATACGGAATTTCTGCAAAAAAAGCATGTAGCTTTTTACTCCGTTCTCCTATTGATTTACTGGTTTCTTTTAGAAATTCGACGTAACGCACATCAGACATTATTCTCGGAATGGCATGTTGTGGTAGGGTCGTAGAACTTACCTCAATCATTTTGGCATTGTCTATTGTTTGACAGAGCTTATTAAATTCAGCATCCTGATTTCTGTTATAGTACTTGGCCCATCCACATCGCGCACCAGGCCAAGGGACTTCTTTAGAGATACCTTTCAATGAAATCCCGGGTACTTGACCAATAATTTTTGCCATTGGGGCCGTTTCAGCGTTGTTATAAATGATGTTTTCATAGATTTCATCAAAAATCAGAAACAGGTTAAATTCTGTTGCAATTGCTACTATTTGTTCGAGGATTGGTCTAGGATATACCATGCCAGTAGGATTGTCTGGATTTATGACCAATATTCCGACAATATTGGGATTGTACGTCACTTTATTGCGTAAATCTTGGAGGTCTGGCAACCATTGATTTTCAGGATCAAGTTTGTAGGTAATAGGATGATGATTTGCATGTGCGGCTTCTGCCGATGAATGCGTTGAATAGGTGGGTGAGGGCCCTATGACGCGGGCAGTGGGTAAGAGATATTGATATATTTTGGCAATGGCATCTCCAAGGCCATTGAAAAATGTTATATCGTCAACACTGATTTGGGTGTCATTCAGTCCGTTGGTTTTAGCGGCAAGAAATTCTCGGGTTTCTAGCAGTCCCTTGGAGTGACTGTAAGCGTATGTTTTATCATCTGTCAATAGATCTGCAATGATTGATTTGATCCAATCAGGAAGTTTGCGATTTTTTTGAATAGGATCACCTATGTTTTCCCAATAAATGGGGTGACCAAGCTTTTGAAGCTGCTCGGCTTTACGTACGATACCTCGAATTTCATAGGATAATTCGTCAGCACCCTCACGCAGTAGTTTTTGCCTCATAGTTAAATAAAAAGCGCTAATTTATTAAAAATAAGTGGGCCTCGATTTAAGTACTTGGACTGATTTTTTATTCCTCAATTTTACTGCCCTCATATAATTCATATTTACAAAATTGCACTTCGAGAGGGCCATTATAAAGAGAAATTTTTTCAGTGGGTTTTAAGTGCAGTTGCTTCAAAGCCGCCACATTTGAGCTTAATACCCATGCGTCATATCCTGAAAAATTATTTTTAAAGGTGTCGCCCAGGTTTTTGTACAAAACCTCAACATCTTCGCCGATCCTTTCTCCATAGGGGGGATTGGTGATGATCATTCCTGTTCTTGATTTTGGAATGAGGTCTTCAAAGGAGGCTTGTTTGATTTGAACATCTCTTCCCAAACGCAGTTTTTTAAAGGCGCTTTTGGCCAATGCTACGGCATTGCTATCAATATCACTTCCCGAAATCATGAGCGGAGAACTACGTATTTTGCCCTGTGCTTCCGACTTGATACGGTTCCACATCATTGGCTGAAAATTATTCCAATTTCTAAAGCCAAAATCATTAAAATTGATTTGTGGAGGCACATTTAGTGCCATTAAAACGGCCTCGATGATAATGGTGCCTGTGCCGCACATGGGGTCAACTAACGGAATGGTTTTGTCCCATCCCGAAAGCAATAAGAGACCTGCTGCCATCACTTCATTTAATGGCGCCTGATGACCAGGGTTGCGATAACCACGCTGACTTAATAGCCTACCCGAACTATCTAGGGAGACGGTGAATTTATCTTGGTAAGCATGTAAGTTGAAAAGGATGTCAGGCTTCTCTACATCAACTGAGGGCCGCATGTCAAATTTCTCTCTAAACTGGTCGGCAATGGCATCTTTCATTTTAAGTGCGGCATACTTGGAGTGGGTGAAGTATTCTGAAAATACGGTATTGTCTATGGCGAAGGTTTGCCTTACATCTAGGTATTTGGACCAGTCAAATGCTTTGATATTTTGATAGAGTTGGCTTTCATTTTGAGCCGTAAATTCATAGACGGGCACCAAGATCCGGAGAGCGGTTCGGAGCATTAAATTAGCCTCATATAGAAAAGGAAGGGTTCCTTCGCATTCTACAGCTCGCTTTCTTATTTTTATATTTTGACCCCCAAGGGCTTCAATTTCCTTCATTAAGACTTCTTCAAGTCCATGTAATGTTTTTACGATGATCTTCAATCTATTGTATTTATCCGTTTCAAAGTTAAGCTATTAAGTTTCCCCGAATTTTTATTTTTAAGGGAATGCGTCTGAGTTTTATTTTTCATAAATACCAACCAGGCCAGTTAAGGACATTTTTGATGACTTAATGAGGGAAAAAACAAGATGTGCACATCATTATCCTGAACTAACTAAATAATCCAAAATCCCTCGCGATGAGAAATTAGATCCCCTCAAAAGACGCATTTTTTTATGGATTGTTGAATGGTCCTTGCCAAAGGAGACTAATGCTATTTTAACAAGTCCGGTCGCCGTTCTTTAGTTCTTTTAACCGCGAGTTCATATCGCCAATCATTTATTTTAGCCTCATTGCCAGATTGTAAAATTGCAGGAACGTCCCATCCATTATAAATAGCTGGTCGTGTGTAAACTGGAGGCGCCAATAGGCTATCTTGAAACGAATCGGTAAGCGCTGAGCTTTCGTCATTAAGTACCCCAGGGATCAACCTGATCAAAGCATCAGCAAGTACCATAGCCGCTAATTCACCACCTGAGAGCACATAATCGCCAATGGATAGCTCTCTGGTAATGAGGTGTTCGCGGACTCTTTCATCTACCCCTTTGTAATGTCCACAAAGTAATATGATATTTTTATTAAGTGACAGCTGATTGCAAATACCTTGAGTAAGGCCTTCACCGTCAGGTGTCAAATAAATAATTTCGTCGTAACTTAAATTTTGTTTGAGTGCTGTTATACAGCGGTCTATAGGCTCAATCATCATGACCATTCCTGCACCACCCCCGTAGGCATAATCATCAATGGATTTTTGTTTATTGACCGAATAAGGCCTTAAATCATGAATAAAAATATCAACCAATCCTTTTTGTTGGGATCTTTTGATAATACTCTGATTCATCGGCCCATCAAACAATTCTGGCAGGCAGGTGATGATGTCAATTCTCATCGCTGAAATAAATTTGCATGAATCCTTCTGGGAGTGAAATATGAGCTTCTTTTTTAATCAAATCTACATTTTTAAAAATTGCATCTTCAATGGGGATCAATAATTCTTGGTCTTTATAAAATACTGCGGCTAAATATTGCGAAGAAGGCTGAAAGATGCTATCTATTTTTCCTAAATGATTTTGACCATCAAAGACATCAAATCCGACTAGGTCATGGTAGAAATATTCCCCTTTATTTAGACTGGGCAATAGCGAAGTGGGCAAAAACATAGAGCTTCCAACAATACTTTTTGCTAACTGGATTGTATTGATGTCTTCAAATTGAATCAATCCTCGATTTCCATTGATTGAAATATGTTCAATAAAAAATGGAATCAGATTTCCAGATTGCTCTAAAAAAACAGATTCCATTTCATCATATTCCTCAGGGTAGTCCACATCTAATTCAATGGTAACTGCCCCTTTTAAACCGTGCGTCTTGACGATGTGACCTAGACGGTAGCATTCATCTTTTCGCATGGTTCAATGTTTTTATTCCGCGGGCTTGGTTTCTTTAGTCGCCGTTTCTTCTTTAACAGCCTCAGTAGTTGATTCTTCTTTAACAGCCTCGGTGGTTGCTTCTTCTTTAACAGCCTCGGTGGTTGCTTCTTCTTTAACAGCCTCGGTCGTCGTTTCTTCTACAACAGCCTCGAGAGCCTCTTCTTCAAGGGCTTTTTCCTCTTCGGTAGCCCCAGCTTCTACAATTTCGGCAACAAGGGCGGCTTCAGCTGCTTGCTTTTTCCTAAGAATTGAAGCGGCCCTAGCCTCATTAACTTTCTTTTCAGCATCGAATTTTTCTTTGGCCAACTTATTACCAGCCTCTGTCAGCGTAGTTATCTTGGCGTCTGATTGTTTTTCCTTGTTTTCAAACCATTCTTGGAATCTGGCATCTGCCTGCTCTTGCGTAACAGCACCTTTATTGACACCAATTTGCAAATGTTTTTTGAACATGATCCCCTTTTCAGACAGAATAGCCCTAGCGGTATCGGTGGGCTGAGCCCCTTTCATGATCCAATCTAGTGCTTTTTCATCATTTAAATTGATCGTTGCTGGATTGGAATTGGGATTATAAGTTCCGATCTTCTCAATGAAGCGACCATCTCGTGGTGCTCTAGCATCTGCCACTATAACGTCGTATATGGCTTTTTTCTTGCGTCCTCGACGCGTTAATCTTATTTTAACTGACATAATTTGTTTTGTTTATGGAACGCGTCCATTCAAAAATTTAAAAATTGTCGGCAAAGATAAGTTGAAAAACATCAAATTATCGTAGCCTGTTATTTTTTTGTCAATAAATAATTAATCAATTTTATTAGAATAGCAAAAATGCATAAACGGATAAACGGTTTTTATTACAATAAAACTAGTGATATCTTTGATGTATGTATTTAATTGCGATTAAAAAGAATGGATAATTATTCTTATATAGGGAATGCCGATGTGAGCCACATAAATAGTCTTTATGAAGCATATTTACAAAACCCAGACAGCGTAGACGTCTCATGGAGATTGTTTTTTCAGGGATATGAGTTTTCTTTGCAAAACGCAGAGACCTCAAAGATCAAGGTAGTAGCAAATTCAAAAGAAACTTCTGTAAAGAACCTTATTCATGCTTATCGATCGAGGGCGCACCTTAAGTCAGACACCAATCCAGTGCGTGCTAGACGAAGTCACGAGGTGAAATTGTCTTTAGCAGATCATGGCCTTACTTCGGATGATTTAGCGTCGAGTTTTGAAATAGGGGCTGAAATCGGATTAGGTAATGCAAAGTTGAAAGACATTATTGCGCGCTTAGATAAAATTTATTTGGGGTCTATCGGTTATGAGTATACACACATAAGAGATGAGGAAATTCTACACTGGTTTAGATCTAAGTGTGAAATTGAAGGGGCTCAAATTGATCCGACAACCAAGGAAAAGGAGATAATAATTAAAAAGCTAAATGAGGCGGTGGTGTTTGAGCATTTCCTTCATACTAAGTACATAGGCCAAAAGCGATTTTCATTAGAAGGTGGGGAGAATACCATACCTGCACTCGATAAAATCATACGTCGGGCATCTCAATTTGGGGTCAAGGAGGTGATCATAGGAATGGCTCATCGAGGAAGATTAAATGTTTTGGCCAATATCATGGGTAAGACATATGATGAGATTTTTAATGAATTTGAGGGGGGCTCAAATCCTGATCTCACCATGGGAGATGGTGATGTTAAGTATCATTTGGGTTATTCAAGTCAGTTTACTTCTGAGGCAGGGAATACCATTTATGTCAAGTTGGCACCTAATCCATCGCATTTAGAAGCAGTTGATCCCGTAGTGCTTGGAATTGCGCGTGCCCAGATTGATGATGAGTATCGAGGCGATACGAGTAAGTGTCTTCCCGTAATTATTCATGGCGACGCGGCTGTAGCCGGGCAAGGAATTGTTTATGAATGCGTGCAGATGGCAAACCTTGATGGTTATCGCACAGGCGGCACTATTCATTTTGTGATAAACAATCAAGTTGGTTTTACTACTGATTATGATGACGCTAGATCCAGTATTTATTGTACGGATTTGTCTAAGATCATTGATGCACCCGTGCTTCATGTAAACGGAGATGACGCTGAGGCTGTTAATTTTGTAACTAATTTGGCCGTAGAGTATCGACAAGAATTTGGTAAAGATATTTTTATTGACTTGCTCTGTTATCGGAGACACGGTCACAACGAAAGTGATGAGCCTAAATTTACGCAGCCTAAACTCTATAATATTATCTCAAAACATCCTAATCCAAGAGAAGTTTATCTTAAGAAACTTAGAGAGCGAGGAGATTCAACGGTTCAAACTTCAGATCGATTAGATAAGGAATTTAAGAAGTTACTTCAGGATCGTTTGAACGAAGTAAAGCAAAAACCGTTGCCCTATAAACCACAAAAAATTGATCATGAGTGGGAGTTTTTAAGGAGGTCTACTCCCGAAGATTTTCATGACTCTCCCGATACTTTTATTTCGGCATCATTGGCTAAAAGAGTAGCAATAGCTTTAACTACTTTGCCCGAGGGATTTAAGCCTTTGAAACAAATTGAAAAACTGATTAAGGATCGTAAAGTTGCCTTTTTCGAAAAGGAAGAATTAGGCTGGGCGGAAGGAGAATTGCTCGCCTATGGGTCCTTGCTTGCAGAAGGTAAAATAGTTCGAATGTCTGGTCAAGATGTTAAGCGGGGCACTTTTTCACATCGCCATTCCTATATTTTTGATTCAGACACCAATGACCCTTATTGTCATTTAAATCATGTTGCCGAAGGCCAGGAGCCTTTTAGAATATTTAATTCATTACTTTCAGAGTTTGGTGTATTGGGGTTTGAGTATGGTTATGCGATGTCAACGCCAAATGCCTTGGTAATTTGGGAAGCTCAGTTTGGAGATTTTGTTAATGGTGCTCAAGTCATGATTGATCAATTCATTGTTAGTGCTGAGAGTAAGTGGCAAAAAATGAACGGGTTGGTAATGTTGCTTCCTCACGGTTATGAAGGACAGGGACCAGAACACTCAAGCGCAAGGTTGGAAAGATTTCTTCAGATGTGTGCCCAGGACAATATAATAGTTGTAAATCTTACGACTTCTGCCAATTTATTTCACATGATGAGAAGACAATTGGCATGGGAATTCAGAAAGCCATCTGTTGTGTTTACGCCAAAGTCCTTATTACGAAGTCCTAAAGTGGCCTCTCCTATCAAGGATTTTACCAGTGGAAAATTCAAGGAATTGATTCCAGATGACTATGCGGTAAAAGGAATAGTAAAAAAAGTAATTCTTTGTTCTGGTAAAATTTATTTTGATCTTTTGGAAGAGCAGCAAAAGCGAGCAGCGAAAGACGTAGCCATTATTAGGATTGAACAACTACACCCCTTTCCCATGAAGCAATTGGATGTGCAATTGAAAAAATACAAAAACCCTAAATTGGTTTGGGCTCAAGAGGAGCCTGAAAACATGGGTGCTTGGTCCTATATCTTGCGGACGGACTTTAAGTATACTTTTGTATTAGTTGCGAGAAAACTAGCATCCTCACCAGCGACCGGATTTAATAAAATACATAAAATAGAACAATCAGATTTAGTAACAAAAGCATTTAATTTATAATAAATATGAGCCTTGAAATAAAAGTACCTTCTGTTGGAGAATCAATATCCGAGGTTACCGTAGCTAAGTGGTTTAAAAATAATGGTGATCAAGTTGAGATGGACGAAGTCATATGCGAATTAGAATCGGACAAAGCCACCTTTGAAGTGAGCGCGGAAATTGCGGGAACACTGAAGATTATTGCCAAGGATGGCGAAGTGGTTGAAATTGGAGGATCGCTGTGCTTGATCAATCCATCTGATACTGCGGAGGAAAATAAATCTGTTACAAATCATGAAATAAATCCGTCGGAAATTGCTCCCGTTTCGAACGGAAAGGTGATTTCAATGCATGTTCCTTCCGTCGGCGAATCGATTAGCGAAGTCACTATTTCAAATTGGTCCAGAAAGTCAGGGGATCAAGTTGTTTTGGATGAAGTCATTGCAGAAATTGAATCCGACAAAGCTACTTTTGAATTGACAGCGGAAGCATCTGGGAGGCTTGAAATTATTGCTAATAATGGAGATACCATTGAAATAGGCGCTTTGATATGTAGGATAGAGGTAGGAGAAGTAAAGCAACAACCTGAAGTAGTGACATCAGAGGCCTCATTAAACACAGGCGCAGATGCTAGGGGCTATGCGGCCGGCCATGCGGCGCCAGCCGCAGCAAAAATTTTAGCTGAAAAAGGGATTTCAGCCGCGTCAGTTATTGGGACAGGCAAGGAGGGGAGAATCACCAAGGAGGATGCCATGAATGCGCAAAAATCTCAGACAAAGGCACCTCAAGTGGATGCCCTAACCACCCCGACCCCTGTGTCCGAAAATACTGCGAGTGGGCATGGAGTAAGAGAAGAGCAAAGAAAGAAGATGTCACCTTTGCGTAAAACAGTTGCAAAGAGGTTGGTAGGTGTTAAGAATGAAACGGCTATGTTGACCACTTTCAATGAGGTCAATATGCAGCCTATTATGGATTTAAGACAAAAATATAAGGAATCATTTAAAGCCAAATATGAAGTTGGATTAGGATTTATGTCCTTTTTCACCAAGGCATGTTGTATGGCGCTTCAAGAATGGCCAGCAGTAAATGCCAAAATAGATGGGGATGAGATTGTTTATAGTAATTTTTGTGATATTTCCATTGCAGTTTCTGCCCCCAAGGGCCTGGTAGTTCCCGTTATTAGGAATGCGGAAGCGATGTCCTTTGATCAGATAGAAAAAGAGGTGGTAAGATTGGCAATGAAGGCAAGGGAGAATAAACTTAGTATTCCTGAAATGACCGGAGGCACTTTTACGATTACCAATGGAGGTATTTTTGGTTCGATGTTATCGACGCCCATTATTAATGCGCCTCAATCGGCTATTTTAGGCATGCACAATATTGTGGAAAGACCAGTGGTCGAGAATGGTCAAGTAGTGGTAAGACCTATTATGTATCTCGCTTTGTCTTATGATCATAGAATTATTGATGGTCGTGAATCGGTAAGCTTTTTGATAAGGGTCAAGCAGCTTTTGGAAGATCCATCAAGATTACTTTTGGGAATTTAATACATTAAATATCGTGCTTTCATTAACTATTTACAATTATAAATGAATCAAATGGACTATCATGTTATCGTTATAGGATCAGGACCTGGAGGCTATGTATCTGCTATTCGATGTGCGCAGTTGGGATTTAAAACTGCTATAGTTGAAAAATATAATTCATTGGGAGGTACTTGCCTTAATGTAGGTTGTATTCCTTCGAAGGCACTACTAGATTCTTCGGAGCATTTTCACAATGCTACTCATACTTTTAAAACGCATGGAATAGATATTTCAGCGCCTACGGTGAACCTCAAGCAAATGATTGCTCGCAAGACTGATGTAGTTAAGCAAAACACGGACGGCATCAATTATTTGATGAAAAAAAATAAAATTGATGTCTTTAATGGGCTTGGCTCCTTTATCGATAAACATACCATAAAAGTCTCAGGAGATAGTGAGCAAAAAATAACGGGTGAAAAGATCATTATAGCTACGGGATCAAAACCAAGTTCCCTTCCCTTTATAAAAATTGATAAAAAAAGAGTAATTACCTCTACTGAGGCACTGGAGTTAAATGAAATCCCTAAACACTTGGTGATTATAGGAGGAGGTGTCATTGGATTGGAGTTGGGATCCGTGTATGCGAGGTTAGGTGCGAAAGTCTCAGTGATAGAATTTTTGGAAGACATCATTCCAAATATGGATCAAACCATGAGTAAAGAGCTTCAAAAAAGTCTGAAGGCCATCGGATTTGAATTTTATCTTGGCCATAAAGTTAGCGGAGTCACTACCAAGGGAAAGGTAGTATCGGTTACTGCTGAAAACAGTAAATCAGAAGTCATCACTTTGAAAGGGGATTATTGCTTGGTGGCCATAGGTAGAAAACCTTACACAGAGGGGTTAGGTTTAGAGAACGTAGGAATCCAATTGGATGAGCGAGGTAAGATCATGGTCGACGAGCATCTTAGGACCAAAGTGGATACTATTTGGGCTATTGGTGACGTCATCAATGGAGCGATGCTGGCACATAAGGCAGAAGAAGAAGGCGTATATGTAGCTGAGCAAATGGGAGGTCAAAAACCACACATTAATTATAATCTTATCCCAGGTGTAGTGTATACTTGGCCAGAGGTGGCTAGTGTAGGTGCGACCGAAGAACAATTGAAAAAGGAGAATCGAGCAGTCAAAATTGGAAAATTCCCATATAAAGCCTTGGGAAGGGCGCGTGCCTCAATGGATACCGCTGGACTCGTCAAAATAATTGCAGATGCGGCTACTGATGAGATTTTGGGGGTTCATATAATCGGTGCCCGCGCCGCTGATATGATCGCGACAGGTGTGACTGCTATGGAATTTCGGGCATCGGCTGAAGATATTGCGCGGATGTCTCATGCGCATCCAACCTATATGGAGGCGGTCAAAGAAGCTTGCCTTGCAGCGACTGCCAATCGCCCAATACATATGTAATCTTAGGCTAATAATAAATTTGTTTAACGCAGGTTTAGTAAATATTTCGATTTAGGCACTTGCCATTTTTAAATTAGGTATTATTTTAACAGTTAAAATTTATGGATCAACCTCACATATCGGGGACGGCAGTCATCATTACAGGTGGACTTCTTCATGATGGTCACGCCAAAACGGCGCATGGACTTCTTCGGACAGGTAAAAGGTTTAAAATTATAGGTGTTCTCGATGAGAAACATGCGGGTTCGGATGCGGGGAGATTTGTGGACGGTGTTCATCGTGGAATCCCGGTGATGGCCAATATTGACCAATTCATAGAAGCCTATGGAAAGCCAGATTTTGCTGTGATTGGCATGGCGACAAAAGGAGGGGTCCTACCTGAATCCCTCTATGCGAGTGTAAAAGACGTATTAAAAAGAGGTATTCATTTGGTGAATGGATTACATCAGCCAATCAATGAAATTGATTATTTTAAAGATGTTTTAGGGGGTGATGCGCAAATATATGACATCAGGAAATCGAAACCCTTCAAGGAACTTCATTTTTGGGAAGGTAAGGTGCAAGATATTAAGGCTACAAAAATTGCCGTTTTAGGTATGGATTGTGCGACGGGAAAACGCACTACTTCCCGATTTTTAGAAGAACAACTTGTTAAAAAAGGGCATAAGGCAGAAATGATTTATACTGGCCAGACCGGTTGGATGCAAGGGGCGGATTATGGATTGTTATTGGACGCTACCGCAAATGACTTTATTTCAGGCGAATTAGAACATGCATTATACTCCTGTTGGAAAGATCACGGAGTAGAAATTCTTATCATAGAAGGCCAATCCAGTTTACGAAATCCAAGCGGACCGTGCGGATCGGAATTGATTATTTCAGGTGACGTTGACGGTGTGGTATTGCAACATGTGCCAGCTCGAAAAAAATTCAGTGGGGCAGAACATTTTCATAGCGACATCCCTGCGGTTTTGGATGAGGTTTCCTTGATTGAAAAATTAGGGACTCGAGTGATTGGAATCACCCTAAATGGAGAAGATATGGAGGAGGCCGCTTTACTCGAATACAGATCGCAGTTGGTCGGACAGACAGATATTCCTGTAATTTTTCCATTAACGGAGGACTTGGACCCTATCCTAGATCAAATACTTAAATTACGCTCATGAAAATTAAATCAGTAAGGTCATATAGTAAGGATTTGGGTACCAGCAGACCTTATTCCATTGCTTACAAGACGGTGGATCAAGTGATGAATGCGTTTGTTGAAATAGAATTGGACAATGGCATGATTGGGATTGGGGCGGCTAATCCAAGTAGATCAGTGGTTGGCGAATCTGTTGACGAAACGATAGCGCATTTGGCCACGGCCGACTTTAGTTACCTAGAAGGAAAAGATATTGCTTGTTTTGAGGGGCTTTTGAAACAAACCAGAGGCTTCTTTGAGCAGATACCAGGAACAAATGCGGCTATTGATATTGCCCTTCATGACGTTTTTGCACAATTTTTAGAAGTGCCGTTAGTCAATTATTTTGGGCAGCGGCAGGCAACTTTACCTACTTCTGTGACGATTGGCATTAAGAATGTTCAGGAGACGGTAGCGGAGGCCGAAGAATACCACGGCATGGGATTTAGAATTTTAAAAGTAAAAACAGGACTTAATCCAGAAGAAGATGCTGAAAGGGTAATCAAAATTACCGAGAGGTGTCCGGATATGGTTTTGCGAGTGGACGCCAATCAAGGATATTCCGTTCCTGATTTGAATGCCTTTGTAAAAAATGCTAAACAAGTCAATCTTGAATTTATTGAGCAACCCTTCAGTATCAAAACGTTTATCGACCAGGTCAACCAGCTAGATAAATCGGTTTTGGATTTGGTGGTAGCTGATGAGTCTTTGCGCAGCCCTCAAGACGCTATTCGATTGATTAAAGAGGCGCCAGGCGTAAGTATTTTTAACATCAAGTTGATGAAATCGGGAGGACTATTGGGCGCAAAATACATTGCGCAAATAGCGGCATACTCAGGAGTTAGATTGATGTGGGGATGCAATGACGAGAGCATTGTGAGTATTTCGGCAGCGCTTCATTTGGCACTTTCCTGTGACCATACCCATTTTCTTGATTTAGACGGTAGCCTCGATCTGATTAGAGATGTAGTTTCGGGAGGGTTCATGATCCATAATGGAGAGATGTCTTTGAGTGGTCGAACGGGACTTGGTGTAAAGTTTATTTAATCACTGGCGAAATTTTCATAATAGTAATCCTAACTTTGAAAAAGAGTTTCATTTAAATAATAGGCCCTAAATTCACAAAGCTCACTTTTTTCTCGATAAAAAGGAATTATTTGTGTGAAGTTTAATTTCAAGGAGTGGTTTAAATTTAACGATTGATAAGAAGTTTTTCGACCTAAAAAGGGTAGCTTTGCGTCAATTTATTTTGACCTAAACTTAATTTATAGATGCCTAGAGATCCGCAAATAAAGTCAGTATTAATCATAGGTAGTGGTCCAATTGTAATTGGTCAAGCGTGTGAGTTTGATTATTCCGGATCTCAAGCGGCTCGTTCATTAAAGGAGGAGGGTATTGAAGTAACCCTAATAAATTCTAATCCGGCTACAATTATGACGGATCCGGTGATGGCAGATAATATTTATCTAAAACCCCTTACCAAGCAGTCCATACGCGAAATCTTAATGGCCCATCAAATAGATGCAGTGCTCCCGACTATGGGGGGTCAAACCGCTCTTAATTTGGCTGTTGAATGTGATCAGGCGGGTATTTGGAAAAAGCATAATGTCCAAATGATTGGCGTAGACATCAAGGCTATTGAAACCACCGAAGACCGAGAGAAATTTAGGTTGAAAATGGTGGAGTTGGGTGTTGATGTTTGTTTAGGGCAAACGGCTACTTCATTTTTAACAGGAAAGGAAATTGCTCAAGAAATCGGGTTTCCTTTGGTGATCAGGCCGAGCTATACATTGGGAGGTTTTGGGGGAGGTTTTGTGAATAAGGCCGAAGATTTTGATGCCGCCTTGAATGCAGGATTGCAAGCGTCACCCATTCATGAGGTTTTGGTCGAGCAAAGCATCATGGGTTGGAAAGAGTATGAACTTGAATTGTTAAGAGACAATATTGGCAATATCATTATCATTTGCTCGATTGAAAACTTTGATCCCATGGGGGTTCATACCGGAGACTCCATTACTGTAGCACCGGCAATGACTCTTTCGGATACTGTTTATCAACGAATGCGGGATTTAGCTATCAAAATGATGAATGGAATCGGAAAATTTGCGGGTGGATGCAATGTCCAATTTGCGGTGCATCCTGACACAGATCAAATTATTGGAATTGAGATCAATCCTAGGGTTTCACGATCTTCAGCCTTGGCCTCTAAAGCCACGGGATATCCCATTGCCAAGGTGGCGGCTAAGCTGGCTATTGGCTATAATTTAGATGAGCTCAATAATCAGATCACCAAAACCACTTCTGCATTTTTTGAACCGGCCATAGACTATGTAATTGTCAAGATCCCTAGATGGAATTTTGATAAATTCAAGGGGGCTGATCGACGACTAGGCCTACAAATGAAAGCTGTTGGAGAGGCAATGGGTATTGGAAGAAATTTTCAAGAAGCACTACAGAAGGCATGTCAATCTCTTGAGATAAAAAGAAATGGATTGGGTGCCGATGGAAAGGAATTAACAGATCAAGAGGAAATATTGGAAAGTTTGGAGTTCCCCAGTTGGAACAGATTGTTTCATATATATGATGCTTTCAAATTAGGAATCCCCTTTAGAAAGATCCATAAGCTGACCAGAATCGATCCTTGGTTTTTGCACCAAATTGAAGAGCTTATTTTTCTAGAAAATGATATTTCGAAGTATACGCTTGAAACCTTACCCGAAACGCTGTTAAGAACAGCAAAAGAAAAAGGTTATGCGGATCGCCAAATTGCCCACTTGGTCAAATGTTTGGAAAGTGATGTTTATCAAAAACGTGAAGATATTGGACTAAGAAGGGTGTATAAGGTGGTTGATACCTGCGCTGCAGAATTCGAAGCGAATACCCCTTATTATTATTCAACCTTCGGGCAGGAAAACGAATCGGTGATATCTGATCGAAAGAAAGTCATCGTTCTTGGTTCAGGACCTAATCGTATTGGACAAGGAATTGAATTTGATTATTCCTGTGTTCATGGGGTTTTGGCAGCAAAAGAATGTGGTTATGAGACCATTATGATTAATTGTAATCCAGAAACGGTGTCAACTGATTTTGATATTGCTGATAAACTGTATTTTGAGCCTGTTTTTTGGGAACATATTTATGAAATTATCAAGTTGGAAAACCCAGTAGGTGTGATCGTTCAATTGGGAGGTCAGACGGCACTTAAGTTGGCCGAAAAATTGGAAAGATATGGTATAAAGATTTTAGGTACGAGTTTTAACGCCCTAGATTTAGCAGAAGACCGGGGTCGCTTTTCAGATTTACTTAAAGAGCAGAATATTCCTTATCCGAAGTACGGTACGATTACTGACGCCGAATCGGCGATCCAATTATCAAAAGAACTGGGATTCCCTCTTTTGGTTAGACCCTCTTATGTTTTGGGTGGCCAAAGTATGAAAATTGTCATTAATGAAGATGAACTAGAGCATCATGTAGTTAATTTATTGAAAGAACAGTTAGATGGTAAAATATTACTGGATCATTTTTTAGAGGGGGCGATTGAGGCAGAGGCAGATGCAATTTGTGATGGGGAAAATGTTTATATAATCGGGATTATGCAGCACATAGAACCAGCGGGTATTCATTCTGGTGATTCTTATGCAGTTTTGCCGCCGTATAATCTAGGAGATTTTATTATCAGACAGATTGAAGAATATACCAACAAAATCGCCGTTGCGCTTAGAACAGTTGGGTTGATTAATATACAATTCGCCATAAAGAACGACAAGGTGTATATTATTGAAGCAAACCCTAGAGCGTCAAGAACAGTCCCTTTTATTTGCAAGGCTTATCAAGAGCCTTATGTGAATTATGCGACCAAGGTCATGTTAGGTGAGAAGAAGGTCAAAGATTTTGATTTTAAACCTGTAAAAAAGGGCTATGCAATTAAAGAACCTATATTCTCGTTTCATAAATTCCCCAACGTGAACAAAGAATTGGGACCAGAGATGAAATCTACGGGCGAGGCCATCTATTTCATTGATGATCTTATGGATGATTATTTTTTAAAAATATATAACGAACGAAACTTCTATCTGAGTAGATAATCCTATAATTATGATAAGAGTCTTATTAATTATTTTTATAATCATATATGTCGTTTATAAGGTAAGTGGCTTCTTTTTGAAGATAATGTTCATTAGAGCCAATCAGTCGCAAAAAGGAGCTAGCGTTAACACCAATAAGAGATCAGCAGTGCCGAATAGTAATCTAAACATAGATCACATTCCCAAAAAGGAGGACAAAGATGTTCAGGGAGGCGATTATGTGGATTACGAAGAGATAAAATAGGAATTATTAATTGAACAGTATTTTAGTTTAAATTTGTCAATGCTTTATATTTTTTATGGCTTGGTTTAATAGGGAAGACAAGGGAATAAAGACACTCACGCAGCACAAAAAAGAGGCGCCTGATGGTCTTTGGTATAAAACACCCAACGGTCACATCATTCACATGCGTGAGCTCAAGAAAAACGCTTACGTGTGTCCTGAGGATGATTATCATGTGAGAATTGGTTCTAAAGAATATTTTGAAATACTCTTTGATAATAATCAGTTTGAAGAAATGGATGCAGCATTATCTTCTGCCGATCCATTACATTTTAAAGATACTAAAAAATATTCCGACCGTATTATTGAGACCCAAAAAAAAACGGGTTTAAAAGATGCTGTGCGGACAGCGCATGGTGTGATGAATGGGAAGCCTATTGTGATTGCCTGCATGGATTTTAGCTTTATCGGCGGTTCTATGGGATCCGTTGTAGGGGAAAAAATAGCACGTGCCATTGATTATTCATTTAAAAATGAAATACCCCTATTGATTATTTCAAAATCTGGCGGCGCGCGTATGATGGAAGCGGGTATTTCATTGATGCAGTTGGCCAAAATCTCGGGTAAGTTGAATTTACTAGAGCAAAAAAAGATCCCCTATATTTCTTTATTAACGGATCCCACTACCGGGGGCGTCACCGCCTCTTTTGCCATGCTGGGGGATTTTAATATTGCTGAGCCAGGGGCACTCATAGGATTTGCAGGCCCTCGCATTATTCGTGAAACAATCGGAAAAGATTTGCCCAAAGGATTCCAAAGTGCAGAGTTTGTTCTGGAGCACGGATTCTTAGATTTCATTGTGGACAGGAGGCAGTTAAAAGTTAAATTGACCACTTTACTGGATTTAATAAAGTAATAATTTTATTTATTGAATCCGTATCTTTATACTAGGAAATCCTCTATGGATTTGAGGATATCTTCTATATTTGCATTTTAAAATAAAGAAAAGGTCTTTTCCCGATGACGTCAATAGTTTTAACTTCCATCGTTGCATTTACTGCAGTCATATTATTTTTAGTTTTTGTACTTCTTTTTGCTCAATCAAAATTAGTTCAATCTGGACCAGTTAATTTGATCATCAATGGTGACGTAGACCACCCGATAGAAGTTGCTGCTGGCTCTTCATTATTAAATACGTTGAGCGCGCGAAAAATATTTTTACCTTCGGCCTGTGGTGGTGGAGGAACTTGTGCGATGTGCAAATGTCAGATAACAGTAGGTGGAGGTGATGTTTTACCAACGGAAGTAGGTCATTTATCTCGCTTAGAACAGAAAGAACAAGTTCGTTTGGCCTGCCAGGTAAAGGTTAAGAATGATATGACCATTACCATTCCTGAAGAAGTTTTTGGAATTAAAAAATGGGAGGCTACGGTTGTTCGTAATTATAATGTGGCATCGTTCATTAAAGAATTTGTCGTCCAACTTCCTGAGGATATGGACTACAAACCGGGTGGTTATATTCAAATTGAAATTCCGGAGTGCGAGATTGATTTCAAGAAAATGGATATTACAGCACACCCAGAGGAGCATGATCAAGTTGATAAATTTAAGCTGGAATGGGATAAATTCGGTTTATGGAACTTAAGAATGAAGAATGAAGAGGTAGTTACACGGGCGTATTCAATGGCTTCGTATCCTGCAGAAGGTCGTGAAATCATGCTTAATGTGAGAATCGCCACACCACCTTGGGATAGATCAAAAAACGGTTGGATGGAAGTGAATCCTGGAATTGCTTCAACGTATATTTTCTCTAAAAAAACGGGTGATAAGGTCATTATATCTGGTCCTTATGGAGAATTCTTTATTAATGAAACAGAGGCTGAAATGCTCTATGTGGGTGGTGGCGCTGGAATGGCTCCAATGCGTTCGCATTTGTACCATTTATTCAAAACCTTAAAAACGGGAAGAAAAGTAACCTATTGGTATGGAGGTAGGTCTAAGCGAGAGCTATTTTACATGGATCATTTTGTCCAATTAGAAAAACAATTTAAAAACTTTAAGTTCTTTATTGTGCTATCCGAGCCGCTACCTGAAGATAACTGGAAGGTAAAGACAGATATAAACGATGCTGAAGGAGACGGATTTTTTGGTTTTGTTCACAAGGCGGTTATTGATCAGTATTTGAGTAAGCATGCCAATCCAGAAGAAATCGAACTATATTTTTGTGGACCGCCATTAATGAACGTCGCAGTTCAGAAAATGGGTGAGGACTATGGAATTCCTGATGAAAACATCAGATTTGATGATTTTGGAGGATAAATAGATAATAATGCTATTAGTTTAAAGAGGGAAATGAAAAATTTCCCTCTTTTTGTCTAAAATAATTTTTATGGATCTCAAATTATTCTTTGAACCGGTACACAGCGCTATATTTGATCCTAGTCTTGGGCCGATTTCTTTTCAAAATACCGCTTATAATTATAAGGGAAATGAACTTATTCTAGACGGAATAAAAATTGCCATTTTAGGGATTCGAGAAGGTAGAGGTTCTAATACGGGGCAAGATATTTCGGAGGTACCTAATCTAGTTAGGAAGCAGCTATATCCCTTAATTATGGACTTAAAACATAATGGGATTTTAGATTTAGGCGACTTAATAAATGGCCCCACTATTAATGACACCAAGGACCGCTTAAAAGAAGTTTGTGCGTATTTAACAGCTATGGGTGTTCTACCTATTATTTTAGGAGGATTTCAAGACATGACCGTGAGTCAATATTTAAGCTATGAGCGATCTGAAAAGTTAGTCACCCTTCTTAATATTGACGCCAAATTGGACTTGGAAGAATCAGGTAATGCTGTAGATTCTTATTTGGGGGTGATATTTAAACATGATCCTAATTACTTATTTAACTATATTCATTTGGGTTATCAGACCTATTTTTTAAAAGAAACAAAGCTTGGTATGTTAGAGAGTTTGGGCTTTGACGCATACCGAATTGGTGAATTTAAGGATAGAATTAAGGAGACAGAGCCTTTAATCCGTGAGGCAGATTTGATTTCCTTTGATCTATCGGCGATTCAGAGTCTTTATTGTCCAGACACATTAGTTCCGAACGTTTTTGGATTTTCTGGCGAGGAGGCATGTCAACTGGCGTGGTATGCAGGTTTAAATGATAAGCTAAGCTCTATAGGTTTTTATAATATGACGTGTAACCTTGAGCATAATACCCGTACACCAATGGTTGTAGCAGTCATGATTTGGTACTTCATTGATGGTTTTTTTCATCGAAAAGGGGAGCTTAATTATATGAGTAACGACTACTTAATATACGAAGTGACCATGAATGATATTGAAGAGGGCCTGAGATTTTTTAAAAGTAAATTATCTGGTAAATGGTGGATAGAGTTGGTGAATCCTAAGGTAAATAGTGGGTTTTTTAGAAGTAAAATGATCCCATGTAGCTATACGGATTACCAGACGGCCCTTAGCGGAGAAATCCCAGAGAGGTGGATCAAAGCCCAGGGGAAGTAACAGTAATTAATTCTTGGAGATTTTTCGTAATAAGTAATCCTGACAGTAGTTGTCGAAAACAATCAAATTCGTCACTGGTAGTTGATTAATATTAAATATACTGGTAATTGTTTATTGCTGATTATTTTGTAAATTTTCTATAAATATAGAGGGCAGTATTCAAGAGGTTGTCCATTTTATTTAGTTCTTCCTCTTCAGTTTTGTCTGCCTGTTGATTCTCAATATTGGTGATTATTGGGATGTTTTTAAGAATCGAATAAGTTTTGTCAGATGAATGGTCTAACATCACAAAGCAGCCCACTAAAAGACCCATAATCAACGTAAGATTACGTAATACTTTGGGCCGTTTAAAAGTTGTTCTATTTAACATCACAATGTAATCGTAGTCAAATTCCATGCCAATTATTTTTAATACATAAAATAATCATGACTTTATTAACCAAGGATTTGACAATCAGAACAAAGGTTGCACCAGTACTTTTTTATTATTAAAAACAGGAGACCTTTAATGACCATTGAATCCCTTCTGGGCTAATGATTTAAAAAGTCAAGATAGTTGATAGGACTCGGTAGATGTAGGGAGATTAATTGCCTTAAGTTCCGTTATGATCGCAATGGCCAAATCAGGCTCAATGTCTTTAATTAACTCTCTGTAAACCGAAGGAAATGATTGTTCTTCGGTATAAATCTTCTTAGCCACGGAAAGATAGTGTAGAAATATTTTTTTGCTTGATTGCATACTTATCCAAATAAGATCTATGATGAATTTACAAGAGTCTGGCAGATTATAAATTGTTATCCGTATTAATTTATCCACATTTCAAATTTTATTTTTGTGGATAATTAAATAACTATCATGCTTCGAGCTAGTTATAAATCAAAGGTTAAACTAAAGTTATGAAGGACTGATTGTTTATTCTTGAGATAACGTTCAAAATAATGACAGCTAAATTACTTTTTTGATTAAGTATTTTTTTTCGACATCATGGCTCGCACTTTTTCTAGAGCAGCGGGATGACACTAAAGTACGCTACCAGCGTTGTTGTTTAATGGGATGGTATTGGGAGGCAAATTTTATTCTCTAGTCCTCGCTCAATGTTCTTTCATGGAGAACATAAAAAAAGTCCCGACCAAGTCAGGACTTTCTATTCTTAAGTGAACCCGGCAGGATTCAAACCTGCAACCTCTAGAGCCGTAATCTAGTGCACTATTCAGTTATGCTACGGGTCCCTTGCTTTAGGTAACGTTCCTAAAGTTGTGCAAAATTAGGCAATTTGTTAAATAATCTTACGTTAATCTCAGAGATTTAAAATTGCTTCTATCTTTGCGGTCGATAAAGTACTTTGGTTTATTAAAATAGGTATTCGGACCAAAGAAATAAAATAAAATAAAATGAAAAAAAGATTTGTTTTTTTGCTGGCAGGATTCGTGTATTTTGGTGCTTTTGCGCAAGATGAAAATAGACCAAAGCAGCCAGATGTACCAGGAGATATCATGGTTGACTTCGGGTTTTCATCACTAATGGATGAATCCCAACTGATGGATTTAGACTTTTGGCCGTCTAGTTCTTTTGGTTTGTATTACATGATGGCCAGAAAAGTTAATGATTATATGATTTTTAACCCATCCTTGGGTTTTACCTTTGAAAGGTTGGGTTTTAAAAATCAATCAAACTATCAGTTTGATTCGTTAAAAGTCATTTCTTGGGATAGCATTTCGGTAGGGGACCTTAAAAAAAATAGCTTGTCAATTACCTATTTAGATTTGCCATTGGAATTGCGATTTTATCCTGGTAAAACCAAAAATGGCGAAGGTTTATTTGTTGGAGTAGGTGGTGTTTTTGGTGCTAAGTTGAGTTCTAAAACGAAAATAAAATACATCTTGGATGGCGAAAAGAGAAGAGAATCAAATAGTGCAAATTTTGGTTTGTCAGACTTTCGTTTCGGTTTAGTGGGCAGGGTTGGTTTTAAAAACATCAACATATATGCGAAATATTATATTACCGACGTTTGGAGAAATGCACCATTGGATTTGGCAGTACCGAGTCAATTCACCTTTGGAATAAATCTTACTGGATTTTAGGGGCAGAAATAGATAAAAATAAAGCACGAGAGGAACCCCAAAAAACTCCCTGACCAAACTTCTGTTGTAGTGTGTTTTCGGAGAACTAGTCGGGAGCTAGAGACCCATCCGGCGATTACAAAACTAAAAAGTGTCGGAACATAAAAGGCCATAAGATTGTAGCGAATTGAGAGGGCGGAAAGGATACCTGCGCTGGCCCAAATAGCGGCGGCATGGATACTTATTTTATATTTCAAGGTGATTATGCACAGTACCCCAATCAATACAGTGATGCAACCCATTGTGGTAATTACTTGTGTGGAAAGCACTAATCTTTGGATTAAAAACCAAGTGATGACGGTATATATAAAGGCGATTATCACAAACGGGATAATTCTATCTGACCGTTTATCAAGATGAAGACTTCCAATATTTCTTGTTAATTTGAGTAACAGAATGCAGCTAGCAGGCAATAAACAACTTGCTACAAAGATCACCAAAATCAACTTGGGTGCGACCGTTACGGGTATGGGACTAAGCAAATTGGGCTGAATAAAATAGATGACTAAAAAATAATAAGTACAGAGTATTAAAGGATGAAAGATGGCAGAGATCAGTTTCATACTTATAATTCTTTTCTCAGTCGAGCTACTGGAATATCTAATTGTTCTCTGTACTTGGCAACCGTACGTCTTGCGATGTTATAACCCTCTTGATTGAGTAGATGTTCCAATTTTTCATCAGAAAGTGGCTTGCTTTTTGGCTCGGCATCAATAAATGCGCGAAGTTTCTTTTTAACTTCTCGGCTACTTACATCTTCGCCGGAGTCGGTTGAAATACCTTCTGAGAAGAAATATTTTAGGGGATATATCCCGAAGTCCGTTTGGATAGACTTACTGCTTACAACCCTCGAAATGGTACTAACATCCATGCCAATGCGATCAGCAATGTCTTTGAGAATCATAGGTTTGAGTTTACTTTCGTCTCCATCTTGAAAGTAGTCAAATTGTAAGTCAATAATAGATTGCATGGTATTGAGTAAGGTCGCTTGGCGCTGTACAATGGCATCAATAAACCATTTGGCAGCGTCTAGTTTTTGTTTGATAAAACTTACTGTTTCCCTTAATTTTTTATCCTTTTTTTTGCTCTTATCGTAAGCATTCAGCATTTCCGAGTAGGAGCGGCTTATTTTTAACTCAGGGGCGTTTCGGGTATTTAAAGATAGTTCGAGCTCACCGTTATGATTTTTTAAAATAAAATCGGGAATTAAAAATTGAATTTTAGCATCTTCTTCCCCTGCGCCCCCTGGTTTGGGATTTAATTTGGTGATAATGCCAATGGCATTTTTTAATTCTTCACTTGATATATCAAGCTTGTGTTCGATTTTATCATAATGCTTTTTGGAAAATTCTTTAAAACAATATTTAATAATATCATGGGCCTTGAGGATAACAGAGTCGTCTAGATTTCGTCTTTTTAATTGCAATAGAAGGCATTCTTGTAGGCTGCGTGCTGCGATACCAGGAGGTTCGAAATTTTGAATTTTTTCGAGTAATGCTGCCAACTCTTCCTCATCCGTTTCCATACCTAATGAGAAGGCGAGGTCATTGGCAATGGCACTCAACTCTCGCCTCAAATAGCCATCTGAATCAATACTTCCTAATAATTGCTTTCCTATAGTATTTTGGCGATGGTCCAATTTAAGAAATCCTAATTGGGTTAATAATTGATCATGAAGGGTATTTCCTATACTAATGGGATATTCTTTATCATCGTCCAAATCCCGTCCAACCCCATCGCCCGACATTTTGTATCCTGTATAATCGTCATGTAGGTAATCTTCTATATTGGGACTATCTGATTCTTCATTATCGTCTAAATGGTCAATTGATTCGGTTGGCCCCTCATCAGCTTCACCTTCCTCAAGTGCGGGGTTTATTTCCAGTTCTTCTTCAATTCTAGCTTCAAGCTCTGATGTAGGCACTTGTAACAGCTTAATAAACTGAATTTGCTGTGGAGATAGCTTTTGCTGAAGTGAATGAGATAAAGTTAGTTTTTGCATTGAATCAAAACGTGGGTCAAAAGTATTATAATTATGTAATTTTGACCCTTAATTTAAGTAACATTCCTGCAATAATGGGGTATATTGATTTTAAATTGTTCATTTATTGAGTTGTCATGCAAGAAAGACCGATGGTATTTGTCTTCTCATTAATTTGTAGTTTTTTTGTTTAAGAATTGAATGTAACATAGCTGTGAGGACTAAAAGAATAAAGATTAAAGCACTTCTTCAGGAAGGAAAAATAAACGCTGACGTTTTGGCAAAGGGTTGGGTAAGAACTAAAAGAGCTAGCAAAAATGCAGTATTTATTGCTTTGAACGATGGATCCACTATCCATAACATTCAAATTGTTGCGGACCCTAATAAGTTTAGTGAAGAGCTACTCAAGAAAATAACTACAGGAGCGAGTATCGAGGTTCAAGGCATACTGGTAACTTCTCAAGGTTCTGGTCAGTTGATGGAGTTACAAGCCAGTCAAATAGTGATTCTCGGTGAAGCAGATCCCGAAACCTTTCCATTGCAGCCCAAAAAGCACAGCCTCGAATTTCTCCGAGAAATTGCCCATTTGCGGCCGCGCACCAATACCATCAGTGCAATACTGAGGGTAAGACACGCGGTTGCCTTTGCAATTCATCAATTCTTTAATGACAAGGGATTCTTTTATTTCAATAGCCCGATTTTGACAGCATCCGATGCTGAAGGCGCAGGAGAAACCTTTAGGGTGACCACCCTTAACCTCAATAAAATCCCATTTAATGATGAAGGAACAGTTGATTTTAAAAAGGATTTTTTTGAAAAAGAAACAAATCTGACCGTTTCGGGTCAATTGGAGGGTGAGTTGGCAGCCTTGGCGTTGTCTGAAATATATACGTTTGGACCTACTTTTCGAGCAGAGAATTCAAATACCACAAGGCATTTGGCAGAATTCTGGATGGTGGAGCCGGAAATGGCTTTTTATGATCTTCATGACAATATGGATTTGGCAGAAGAAATGTTAAAATACTTAGTTAATTATGCACTGATTCATTGTGAAGATGATTTGGCATTTCTGGAGAAACGTGAACAAGAAGAGCAAGCCACAAAACCACAAAACGAACGACATGAGCTTTCGTTAATTGCAAGATTACGCTTTGTCTTGGCAAATGATTTTGAAAGAATTTCTTATACGGAAGCCTTCGAAATTTTAAAAAGTTCCACTCCAAATAAGAAGAAAAAGTTTCAATTTTTGATTGAAGAATGGGGCGCTGATTTGCAATCGGAGCATGAACGATTTTTGGTTGAGCGTCATTTTAAAAAGCCTGTAATTCTGTACAATTATCCTAAAGAAATCAAATCGTTTTATATGCGATTGAATGACGATAACACGACAGTGGGTGCAATGGACGTGCTGTTTCCGGGTATTGGTGAGATTGTGGGAGGTTCACAACGCGAGGAGCGTTTAGCTGTTTTGACTGAGCGAATGCTTGAGAAAAACATATCACCCGCAGAAATGGACTGGTTTTTAGATACCAGGAGATTTGGTACGGTTGAGCATAGTGGATTTGGCCTTGGATTTGAAAGAATGATTCAATTTATTACGGGCATGACCAATATTAGAGATGTTATCCCTTTTCCAAGGACCCCAGGCAATTGTGAATTTTAAGCTATTTAATTGCTATTCTGATTACTAAAGAGTTATTTTAGATCGGTAATCAATATTATGTCAATATCGAGAGAATTATGGATCAGCTAATTGTCTTCTTTGAAGAGATCACTACCGCGCAAAAATTACTTTGGGTAGCTGGTTGTTTGTTTTTTTTATGGATATTAGAATTCGGTATGCCACTCTTTAGGCATAACTATAGCAAGTGGAAGCACGATGGCGTCAATCTGGTATTTTTTTCTTTTTCTGCTATCATTAATTTAATAGTCGGAATTCTTGCAGCGAGTGTTTTTGTTTGGGTAGATGTGCATGATTTTGGGTTATTCAATTGGGTTGAAATACCTATTTGGTTAGAATTAGTCATTGCAGTTATGGCCTTAGACTTTTTTGCGCAATACGTGATTCATTATATGTTGCATCGGGTCAAGTGGATGTGGAAAATGCACATGGTTCATCACAGTGACACAAAGGTAGATGCTACGACGGGCACAAGACACCATCCAGGTGATTATCTGACAAGGGAAGTATTGGGCCTATTCACGGTGATTCTTTTTGGTATTCCTGTGAGCTACTGGGCATTTTATAGGATATGCAGTATTTTTTTTACTTATTGGACGCATGCCAATATTTCATTACCAAATTGGTTGGAGAAGTCACTTGGCCTGATTTTCATTACCCCAAACATTCATAAATTCCATCATCATTTTGAACGACCTTGGACCGATACCAATTTTGGAAATATTTTTTCAATCTGGGATCGACTTTTCGGCACATTTATCTACAAAGATCCTAAAGAAATTTCTTTTGGTTTGGACACTACGGATGGAGCGAGAGACGAGGACATTGGCTATCAATTGGGGCTCCCCTTTAATAAGCAGATTAAGACTGACTACTGATGAGTTGCTTGTTAGGAAAACTTACTTTTAGAGCGCAACTGCCTTTATTTTAAGAGCATTCAATTAGCTGGGGGAGCTAATCAGAATAAGTTGAATTGGCATTACACATGCCATATTTTATATTGAGTGTGTAGGAAAGCATTGAATGGGTAAAAGTACTCAAATGGGTTTTGGCAGAACCTAGATTAATGACTATTTAAACCTTTGGGGACGCATTCATAATTGATGAGTGTTGTCGCAAAAGGGGCTTTGATGGCTTCGCTTGCAGTTGCAAAGTTTCACATTACTTTTTTTCTTGAGTTCAAAAAGAATTGGCTGAATGCGGGTTCCCTGATGTGAGCCGTCGCAAAAGGGTTGATGTTGGCTATGCCCACATTTACACCACAAGTAGACCCCAGACTCCAAGGAAAGGGTTACGGGAGCCAATTCACTAGTGATGGGCTTAAGGAAATCTTGAGACCATTCACTTTTTGCGTTTTTTGATTTGATCATGGGGTAAAATAGCTGAACTGACCACGGCTCTTTTAGGTCAACAGGCAGACCCAATATGGAGGGGAATTCTCTAGTAAAAAGTGCGGTGCCAAAAAGCTGATCCCAGAACGAAAATGCGTTTCCAAAATTTCCATTGGGATTGCTGATCTTATCGGCTTTTGTTTTTCCATGATGGCTATAATGAAAGGATGGGGTTACAATGATCCGTTCAATGATCCATATGATTGGATTTAGAAAGTTGATTCGATAGAGCTGCTCGTCCCATTTCCACGTACTGTGCGAACTCGTGACTACAAACAATTTGATGATCAATCCAATGATGGTCGCAGGCACCATTCCCCAAAAAGTGCAAAAGGCAGCCCACCAAATATTCGGGATGAGTAGGTAATAGACCCAGGAATTTCTAAATGAGACCATTACACCCATTTCTTCAGCGCAGTGATGGGGTCGATGATGCTTCCAAAGCCAATGATGTTCATGGGCCAATCGATGATACCAGTATTGGGCAAAATCGTCAACTAAAAGATACAGCGGTAGCGTGATCCAAAGGGGCACTGCTTGTAACACCTGAGCGGAATCAGGGAACAGAATATTTCCCAGATAGTGAACACCAAAAAGCGTGACTGCGCTGTTTCCGGTCAGCAAGAAGAAGCCAAAAAATTCAGTTAACCAATCACTGGTGCTTCGTTTGGACAGGTTATAATGACCTAATAGCCATTCGATACTACCGAAAATCATTAACATTATTAAAACTGCGTATTTCCCAGTTATAGGATCGTTGAGGAGGGAAGTGAGCATTTTTTAGCGACAGTTAAAATCAAATTATCAGTTAAAATCACTATTTTAAAATACATAATTTAAGGAATTTACTAGGGAATTTACCTGTAATGATTCCGTTTTTTAAGCAAGGGCTACATAAACCATCAATGACAACATCATTTTTAATTAAATAATCCAATGTATCGCTTTTCCTTTCGGTAAGCTACCATCGGGCAGAGAATCATTATGCATCATAAATTGGGAGACCTCGGTAAGCTAATTTAAGAGATTATGGGATCAATAAAAATTCCCCAAAGGGCTCTTTGGCACTAGGACACCTATTAATCAGTATGCGCAGCTTAATCAACACCCACTAGGCGCTTCTAGAGCTATCTTGAGCTTTTGTTCACTAATGGGGATACTTCTTTACCGATCAGCTCAATGGCGCTGAGAAGGTCTTGGTGTGACAAACCTGCATTGTCCATTTGAAAGCTAAACCTAGAAATCCCCCCAAGGGCCTCACTATGTCTAAGAATTTTATCGGCGACTTCTTCAGGATTTCCAATGACCAAAGCACCTTTCGGCCCAACTTGTGCATCGAAATAGGGGCGTGTAACTGGCGGCCAGCCGCGCTCTTTTCCGATGCGAGTAAAAGTTTCGGCATAGCCTGGATAATAATAGTCTTTGGCTTGTTGGGAATTTTCACCAACAAAGCCCAATGAGTGGAGTCCGATTTTTAATTGCGCTGGATCATGTCCGGCATCGGCACCTGCTTGTCTATAAAGATCTACCAAGGGCTTGAAGCGGTGGGTCTCCCCACCAATAATGGCAATCATAAGGGGCAATCCTAATGTGCCAGCACGCGCAAATGAGGCTGGAGTTCCGCCTACTCCCAGCCAGACGGGGAGGATATTCTGTAAAGGCCTTGGATAGATGGCTTGATTCTTTAATGCGGGTCGAAATTTACCAGACCAAGTAACGAATTCGTTTGAACGAATGGCCAAAAGGAGTTCGAGTTTTTCTGTAAATAAAGCATCGTAATCTGAGAGATTAAGCCCAAAAAGGGGAAAGGATTCTATAAAAGAGCCACGGCCTACCACCATTTCGGCACGTCCATTGGAAATTAAATCCAATGTCGAGAAGTTTTGAAATACCCTGACAGGGTCAGCTGCACTGAGCACGGTCACAGCACTGGTAAGTTTAATTCTTTTGGTTCGAGCCGCAGCGGCAGCTAAGATGATGGCCGGTGCAGAATCGAGAAATTCTTTGCGGTAATGTTCACCAATACCAAATACGTCAAGGCCGACTTCATCAGCAAAACCAATTCGTTCTAGTAACTCACTTAATGCTTGTTCGGCACCACGACTCGTTAACTTTCCATTATCAAGGGGTGCTCCTGCGAAGCTGTCAATGCCAATTTCCATATTTTTTAATTAGGGTAAAAGTATACTACGATCCCGATTTTATTGAAGGAATTTTTCAGTAGAAATAAGGATAAAGGGGGTGCAGGGGTGTGCTAAAAAATAATAACGGGATCATTGGGAGATGAAATTGGAATCCTTTAAAAAAGTCAAAACGGGCGCTAAGCTTTCGTAGGGGCGTTCCTCCATGGGAATATGACCTGTTTCTTTTAAAGTGATTAGTTTGGATTTGGGGAGTGCTTTCTGAAAATCAGCACTTTGTGCTATTGGAATCCATTGGTCTTCCATGCCCCAAATGAGTAGGGTAGGCGCAGTGATCATTTTTAGGCGATCGGTATGGTCTACGATAGGGGCATTAGATCTTGCAATAAACGCCGTCCTATTGCCTTGGCGCCGCACTAGGTCATGGTAGCGATCGATGACTTGTACGGTGATTTTATGAGGATCATAGTAGACTTCTTCTAAATTATTTTGAATAAAAGCTCTTGGGGTGATTTTTTTTAATACCTCATTGAGCACTGGAACTCTGGCTAATTTGAAGACAAAAGGGATCTCATTTTTAGACATAAATCCTGCAGGATCTACAAGTACCAATTTCTTGACTTGTTGCGGGTGATAGGAAGTATAATACCAGGCAATTTGCCCACCCAATGAATTTCCACCTAAATACAAGCTGTCTATAGCTAATTTAGTCAAAAAGGTATTTAGAAAAACTTCGTAATATTCCATGCTGTAATCATTGGTATTATTGGGACCAGTCAATCCAAAAGCGGGTAGGTCCATACGAATGACGCGATATTTTTTGCTTAGCTCTTGGGCCCATTCGTCCCATGTATGAAGTGATGCACTAGTGCCATGGAGCAATACAATCGGCATTCCGCTTCCTTCGTCACGGTAGTGTACCATAAGCCCATCGATTTCTATAAATCTGGACGCATCATTGGCGTATTTTATTTTCAGTTCTTCTATCGGAATGTCTGGAGTGCTATTGAGTAAGCGCGTCAGCAATACAAAAGCAATCAATATGCTTATCAGCAAAATACGATAAACTTTTTTCTTCATCTGTTGTTAATTTAGAGAGGGCACATTTGGTGACTTAAGGCTTAAATGAATTCCAAAAATCTTCTTGCAACGCGTTCTCGTCGATAGCGGTGTAAATTTCTATTTCCCTTTTAAAATTATCGTGAGGAGTGATTACTTTTTTCTTTTGGGTTAAATGGGGTTTGGCGAGTGCTTCAATTAATGCCACATCCCACATGGTCCATTGTTTTTTTTCAGGATCAGTTTTTTGCCAGAAACGATCATAGCTATCCCAAAGATCGACTAGGTAGTCAAATACACCACCCTTAGCCTTAAATTCCTCGTCAACTTTATTTTTTTCGAAAACCAATGATTTAGAAGTAGTGGCCGTCATCACCTCAATCTCTAAATTTTGAGTATTGAGTAGTAGATTTAACGCATTAGGATCGTTATCGGTATTGAATTCTCGTTTGCTCCAAGTCTGATCCTCAAGATTGTACCAGAGTCCGAGATAAATGCATTTCAATTTAGGGACGATGGTAGGATCCATAAGAATGGCCGATGCTACATTGGTATTAGGCCCAAGGGTGACCACGGTCAGCTTCTCTCCGGGAGGACTTTGATGGGCTTTTTGAATGATGAATGAAGCTGCCGCAGACGGTTGAGGTCGCTCTTGACTGACCATTGGGATATTAGAACCCATGGGATGCGGAATCTCAGATTTTCCCATGAGCTGCAAGAGTTGTTCATTCATTATCTGACTTCTTCCGACAGAATCATTAGGGGCTTTTGCCTGAGTATGCCATTGTGCCGAGGTAAGACCTTCAATTTTAAATGTCGGCTCGACAAGTGCCCTTACGATTGCAAAAGCATCGTCCACTTCATTGGCGGTATCCGCATCAATGACGAGTCGCACGCTCGTCGCATCAACTTTCAATTTTCCTAAGGAGAATAGGGGCAGGGCTACTATTGCACCAACGCTGGCCAAAGAGGTCTTGTAAAGAAATCTACGTCGATCCTTGTGGTATTTCATGCCGTTCATGTCCGAAATTATTTTGTAAGTTTATTGATAAAATCACTAATCAATATGCTTAAAACTATAAGGAACTATTTGTTTAAACTAAGATTTCAGGGTTTCTTATTTATTTTTTCTAACTGATCTTTTCTAAGTGTAGGATAGGTAATTCCCAACTGCTCCAAATAGGAGTTGTATTTGGTTTCATCATAATAATAGGGCTTTAATTTCGGGGCATAATTGTCCATAATTCCCTTATTAAGATAGACAGCTGGTTGATCCGCTGGCCCTACCATTGGGGTGTATTTTTGTTTGGACATTTGCTCTACATTGTAATATTCCCATGCTTGCGTTACTAGCGTTGGTTTTAAAAGTAAGTCCAATATGGTCATGGCTTCAACCTGGGCCCCGGCTACCACTCCTTTGTGTGCGATGGGTGTGGCCATGGCAATGGCATTTGACCAGTGATGGCCTTGTAGCCCTGGAATATTGGATGGAAATCTCAAAGTAACGGTAGGTACTTTCCAGGAAATATCTCCGATATCATCTGATCCACCACTGCTTGGAATGACCAAGGGGAGGCCAATGGTATCCAATTTTATATTGAGTCCAGTGGAATCTTTAGGTGAATTTACTTCCCTTTGTAATGCCTTGGCCAGCAGTTGATCGTCTTCACTCCATGTTGGAAGGCCCACCTCTAAAATATTTTGATACATGGTTTCGGCGATTGCTTTGTTGTAATGTCTCGGCCAAGCAGTACCCAAAATTTTACTTGAAAGGGTAGTACGGGTCATCATGGCCGCTCCTTCGGCAACTTCGTTTGCACGGGCATACATATCCATGATTTTGGGATACGTGATTTCTCTGAAATAGTACCAAATGGAGGCTTTTGAGGGCACTACATTGGGCTGGTCACCTCCGTAAGTAATAATGGAATGAGATCTCCCCAATGGATCTAGGTGCTCACGATTATATTGCCAACCGATGTTCATTAGTTCAACAGCATCTGCGGCACTTTTGCCACGCCAAGGGGCTCCTGCTGAATGAGCAGATTCACCTTCAAAGGTATATTCCACAGAAATAAGTCCTGTACCCGACGTTGGGCCGTAAGAAACGCCTAGGTTATTTCCTACATGCGTGAATATACAGAGGTCGACATCATCGAAGTAACCATCCCTTACATAATAAGCCTTGGTACCTACTAGCTCTTCGGCAACCCCTGGCCAGATAATCAGCGTGCCCGGAATTTTTTCGCGTTCCATAATTTCTTTCACAGACAATACCGCTACAATATTTAGTGGGGTCCCGGCATTGTGTCCTTCACCATGCCCTGGTGCTCCTTCTACAATGGGATCGAAGTAGGCTACTCCGGGCTTCTGTGATGCTCTTGGAATACAATCGATGTCGCTTCCTATGGCGATGACGGGACTTCCTGATCCCCATTTGGCCCACCAAGCCGTAGGCACTCCTGAGATACCATATTCAATAACAAATCCATTTTCCTTTAAAATATCAGTTATGTACTTGGAAGTCTCTACTTCTTGAAATCCAAGTTCTGCAAAGCTAAAGACCTTATCTACCATGACCTGTGCCATCTTGGATCTGCTGACTACTTTTTCTTGCACTTCTTTCTTAAGTCCTTCAATTTGTTTGTCAGAACGCTGGGCATGCAAAAGGGACCCCAAACAAATCATCATGATGACAAGATTTATTTTTTTCATAGCTTTTAGTTTTTAACGAGAATCTATTTGAAGTTAAGCAATTCGATATTTGTATATTGAATTTGTAGCGAAAACTATAGATTATTTTTTCTGAAGGTCGATAGATTCGATGAAAGGAATAAATAACGCGTCTAAAAAAGTCGCTTACCGGTTATTTTTGCGTTAAATATATGTTCTTTAAGTATATAGACTTACCGTCGAATTGATTTATTCCCATTAAATAAAAGACACTTGTTACGTCGTTGAGAGGAGTGTTTTTATTTAATAGACGTATACTTATCTTATATTTTTGCCAGGTTTCATGTAATTTATAGGTTTGATCTGGGCCGATGGTTATGAAATTATTAACCTGGGATCCATCTGAATAGCTCCCTGTTTGGAAGCCAAGGTTAAATAAGGAATGGGTGTCACCCTTCATGTCAAAATGAAGATAACCCTGATCAAATAGGGAAAGATTTTCTCCCTTACCTGCTCCTTGAATTTCTAACCCGGTACCCCACCAGGTATTTTTACCCCTATGGACCAGCAAGAGGCCCTCTTGAGTTATTTTAATAGTACAAGAACCCTCCCATGCATTTAATTTGAGCGGTGCGCTAGGATACGTCATGTGCTCGAAAGAACGTATTGAATCTTTTAAAATAACATAGGTTTCTTCTTTTATAGGTTCGCCTATTAAGTAATTCTTATTAACTGTGGAAATGACAAGAGGTCCTATTTCACTTTTCAAAGGCGGAGGTAGTACGTCTTTAATGAGCTGATCAAGGGCTCCGTGGTAGGTTTTGGTGATGGGTTGTCCCGAGCGGTACAGCCCATCAAATACACCATCATCTACCAAGTCCCAAAGGGCATGTTTTGCTTCACCGTTTAGGGTAAAAAGCCCAAAATGATTCTCTGATCCCCGCTCATTGGCTTGGTCTTTCCATTGCTCATCAAAGGCTTCAAAAAAGAAGGAGGTAATCCCAGAGGTGTTGGTCCAAGTTTTTATCTGTTGATAGTAAAGTTTTTGCTTCCATTCGTCAGCGGCCTGAGAGCCATTTTTACCGTATGAGGATGCTGCCATAGTAGCCCAGCCTGTTTCGCCAATGTGTACTTGTGTTCCAGGCGCAATTTTCTTTATGTAGGCAGTTGTTTGGTAGTATTGTTGCTGCGCATATTGTGACGCTCGTTGCATAGCGGCAATAATTTGTTCATTGGTAGTTAATGATACTTCGTTGGCTGGAATTCCCCAAAAGCTAGGATTATAGAAACTGTCATGAAAGGGATAGGTATGTATCGAAACAAAGTCTACCGCCTTGATGAGTGCAATTAAGTCTTCCTGATGATAGGCTTTGTTTCCACCGCCCCAAGATTCAAAGTTGTCCGAACTTGTGATCCACAAGTCTGGAGGGAGTTGATGGTCTTTTTTTAGTGTTTGCAAGTAGTTAACCCAATACAGAATCTCTTTGGGATTTACGTAATAGGACGTTGCCCAATGGACCATTGCTTCGTTGCCTACCGCTATAATCTTGATGATGTCTGGATAGCCTTGAGCCAGCTTGACGGCCTCTTTTATCTCTGCAGTGTTTTGATCAATGTTTCCTGCTTGGTGATTGGCTGTGGGGGTATAAGCGCCTTCGCATTCGATCCAAGCATCACATACATTTCAAAATTGGGATCTTCTTTCTTGAGAGACTTTATTCCTTCTAATATATTGATGGTTTCTCCAAATAGCTGGGTATTGTATGTTCTGATCAATTTGATTTTCATGGCTGCCAGTATCTTCATGTCCTCTTTTATTTCTTCGATGGAAGGTGGAATGGCCCGAGTGTTGTGTCGATAACCGCCGTATGAAATGGCACCATATGCTGGATTCCCTAAAATTTCAGCCGTTGATTTTGAATGTTCTTGATAGGAGTGGCATTGAGTCAAAAACAACAAAAGGAGTGCTCCTGAAAATAAATTGAATGAATATTTCTCTATTTTTAAACAGGTCATATAAGTGAGAATTCCAGGAATATTAAAAATATTAATTCCAAGTTTTTTTAAAAGCTTTGAGTGCTTTTTTTTCTTTTTTTTGGTCGAGCCAATAAGCCTTAAAAGGATGAATATTGACATTTGGCATCAGGTTTTGACTCATTCTCTGGATTTGCCTATAAAACCAAGCTTGCGTACTCAATGCATTGAATGCTTGTACCAGTCGAAATGGACTTCTGATGGACAGCCATCCGGGACCAATAGATAAGGTTTTTTCAGGACTCATCATTTGATTCGTTTTGCCGGCTCTCAATTCTTGGTAGGCCCATGGATTAACACAAAGCGGGCGGGCAATACCGATCATCTGGCATGCATTTTGAAAAATAGCATTTTCCATGCCGGTTAAACTTCTGAATCCGCCGGTAACCATTAATGGTATTTCGATCACTTTGCTTATTGCCTCTGCGTAGTCCAAAAAAAACGCCTCTCGAGCAAGAGTGCTTTCACGTCGCTTTTCAATCCTTTTGGGATGAATCCCTACCTCATCTAATCCCAGCAATCGAGGTTGTTCATAGGTCCCTCCTGAAATTTCAAGCAAGTCGATGCCTGCGTTGCTCAGTAGGTGTGCCACTTGAATTGCATCCTCTACCGAAAAGCCTCCCTTTTGAAAATCTGCTGAATTTAATTTTACTGAAATGGGAAATTCACTTCCTAGTGTGCTACGACAGTTTCGGACAATTTCAAGTAGTAAACGGGCGCGATTTTCAATCGATCCACCCCATTTATCTTTTCGGATGTTAATGTCGGGCGATAAAAATTCGGACAATAAATACCCATGGGCCGCATGAATTTGAATCCCTGTGAATCCGGCTTCTTTAGCGACCGAAGCAACAAATACGAATCGATCGATGACATCTGTGATATCGGCTTCCGACATGGATTTGGGTCGGCTATAGCGAAGACCAGGTATTTTTAATTGAATATTGGAAGGTCCTAAAGATTCTTTAGCGATATGTGCTGGGGTTTGTCGACCCGCATGACTGATCTGCATCCAGAAATCTACGTTGTTCATTTTGGCGGTCTCTGCCCATTGTTTGAGTTTTGGAAGTTGTTCGAAATAGGTCCCCTTTTCAATGGCAATGTTCCCAACCGATTCTAGATAGCGTTGGTCTACTTGTACATTGCCTGATAATAAAAGGCCCACCCCACTTTTGGCCCAAGTTCGGTACAATTGAATATGTTGATCGTTGACAAAATTGTGGGCACCGGATAGGCGCTCGGTCATTGCGGCTTTACAAATTCTATTTCGTAGAATTCGACCGCAGGGTAGATTTAACGAGTTATCGAGGATAGACACTAATCAAAAATGATAGGTTAAGGTATACAATGCGATCAAAAAGTGGCCAAACCAGGACAGTACGCGTAGACAAAATAGGAAAAAAAGGAATGAGTTCAAAAATTAATATAATTTTGTTTTTTTATAATAGTAATACTATTACTTTTGTAAGTATTGATAACTAAATGCATAATTTACTACCATCTTTCACTATTCAGGTAAACGATCGTATTTATTTGAAGAATCCTGAAACTAGCTTGCTAGGCAGAAAAATTCTGGAAGGTAGTATAGATATGATGGATGAAATGGGATTTGAGGCCTTTACTTTCCGTAAATTGGGACTCGCAATTCAATCAACTGAGGCCTCAATTTATAGATATTTTGAAACGAAGCATAAGCTCTTGCTTTATCTCACCTCTTGGTATTGGTGTTGGATGGAATATAGAATTGTTTTTGGACTTGCCAATATACCGTCGCCCAAAGAACGTTTGCAAAGAGGTATTAAAATCCTTACAGAAAACATTGAAGTTGATGGTAGTTTTGAGCATATCAACGAGTGCAAATTAAATCGAATTGTTATCGCCGAATCCAATAAGGCCTATATGACAAAGGACGTTGATCAATTCAATAAGGAAGGTGTTTTCGTTGCGTATAAAAAATTGGTAAATCGCATAAGTAATCTCATTCTTGAAATCAACCCTACCTATAAGTATCCTCATATGCTTATTTCAACGTTGATAGAAGGCGCCCATCATCAGCGTTATTTTGCTGCCCATTTACCCCGATTGACGGATGAAGTGAATGGAGAAGATGCTATTAATGAATTTTATAAGGAAATGGTTTTTAAATCCGTAGGCCTGACGTGATGAATGTAGTAAATATTCACATATATGGAGTAGCCACAAAAACGCTGACTTTAGCCAAAGTTCTTTATATATTCTTGGCCATTACGTTCGTTACAGGTGAATTAATTCCTAAAGATGATTTGATTATTGTAGGGGGAGTTGAACAGTCAGATATTGGTTTTGAAGAATCTGAGGAAGATAACGATGGCGCAATTCATCAAAATAACTTGAACTATTCCTATAGTTTATTGGCGGTGCATCGAAATCAAAAGCTAACTGACGGCTGCAATAGATTTTATCAGCATCCTTTTGTCAATATTTTGACACCCCCACCCAAACAAAGACACCAGGTCTAAGACGTTTTGCTTTAGACATCTTCCTTCTGCTATATTTTGACCAATGAAGTGCTCAACTGAGTACGCAAAGTTTTTTTATCAACTAATTAATTTCCATTAAAAATAATATGAATAAACATTTTAAACAGCGTTTCTCTGAAAACATAAAATTTGATTTTCCGGCTAGTATCGTGGTCACGTTAGTCGCAATACCACTTTGTCTGGGTATTGCATTAGCTTCGGGAGCACCCCTTTTTGCGGGCATTATTGCTGGTATGGTTGGTGGGATAATCGTCACCTTGATCAGCGGTTCGGCCCTTGGGGTAAGTGGGCCAGCTGCAGGACTTGCCGTAATTGTTCTTTCCAGTATTGACGCGTTAGGCTCTTTTGAGGCCTTGCTTGTAGCTGTCATGTTTGCGGGCGTCGTTCAAGTCCTTTTAGGTGTATTGAAGGCAGGTGTGATTGGACATTATTTTCCTTCATCGGTGATTAAGGGTATGCTTTCAGGGATTGGTGTAGTGATCATTCTTAAACAAATACCACATGCCTTTGGTTACAGCAGTGATCCGGAAGGTGATTTTGAATTTTTTCAAAGAGATGGGTATAACACATTTTCTGAGCTTGGTCGCATGTTTGATCTTATAAGTTTTGGCCCACTATTGATTTCAGTAATTTCCCTGATTATCCTGATTATTTGGGAGCAACCTTTCCTAAAGAGATATAAATTTTCTCAGTTGATACAGGGTCCCTTGATTGTAGTGGCCGTAGGTATTGGATTGAATATACTATTTAAAGATTCTACTGAATTTACTTTAGTGAATGATCAATTGGTACGGATTCCAATTGCGGATTCTTTGACTGATTTTTTTGGACAATTCACTAGGCCAGATTTTGGTCAGCTAAATCGTCCTGAAGTATATATGCTGGGTCTTACTATTGCTGTGGTAGCAAGTTTGGAAACCTTACTTTGTTTGGAAGCTACAGATAAGTTAGATCCATATAAGCGGGTAACGCCGGCAAACAGAGAATTAATGGCGCAAGGGATAGGAAATATTGTCTCAGGATTTCTGGGGGGCCTCCCGATCACCCAGGTTATTGTGCGAAGTTCGGCAAATATTCAATCAGGCGGCCGCACGTGGGTTTCTGCTTTCTTGCATGGTGTTTTTATTTTACTTTGTGTGCTCTTTTTTCCTGGTTTACTGAATTTAATACCTATAGCCAGTTTGGCGGCTATTTTATTGGTTGTGGGTTATAAGCTTAGTTCTATTTCTATATACAAAGGGATGTATAAAGCGGGTCGAGCAGAATTCATTCCTTACATGGTCACTATTCTTGGAATTGTCTTTACCGATTTATTGATGGGAATTGGACTGGGACTCATGGTAGCTTTCGTTCATATTTTATTTAATAACTACAGGACAGGGCATTATTTTCAGGTTGATGAGAATATTGAAGAGCGGGTTATTAGGATTCGATTTGCCGAAGTAGTGAGCTTTTTAAACAAGGCAAGTATTTTAAAAAGTTTGGATGAGGTTCCGGACAATCATCGCCTAATTATTGATGCGAAGCATACGATGCGCATTCACCCAGATATCATAGAGATTATAGAAAGTTTTAAACAAAAAGCGAGCGCTAGAAAAATCTCTATCGAATGGATTGGGGCAAATGATTTGCTCACAAAAAAATCATCAGGGAGGATCAACAGAAGGAGACTAAAAGAAACAATTCCCAATTAGAATAAAAAAATTATATAACTTAATCTTTGAATTAACATGAGCAATAATATTATCGTTGGTACTAAAGAAACCGATATGAACATCCAAAAAATTTTTGATAACAATAAGGATTGGGTAGCGACAAAATTGGCGTTGGATCCAAATTATTTCAATGATCTTTCAGAAGGTCAAAACCCAGAAATTCTTTATATAGGATGTTCAGACAGCAGGGTGACAGCAGAAGAATTGATGGGAATAAATCCTGGAGATGCCTTCGTGCACCGCAACATTGCCAATATGGTCAATAATAGTGATTTGAGTTCGATGACGGTGATTGATTATGCCGTCACGCATTTAAAGGTGAGTCATATCGTCGTTTGCGGCCATTATTATTGTGGAGGAGTCAAGGCCGCGATGCAATCAGCAGATCTAGGAATATTAAATCCCTGGTTGCGCAATATCAGGGACGTCTATCGATTACATAAAGATGAGTTGAACAAAATTGAAGACGAGGATTCAAAATACAAGAGATTGGTCGAATTAAATGTCCAAGAGCAATGTGTAAATGTGATCAAAACAGCCCAGGTTCAGAAGGCGCATAGGGAACGAAATATCACAGTTCATGGTTGGGTATTTGACATCAAGTCGGGTAAGCTTATAGATTTACAAATTGATTTTGACCATATTTTGAAGGAGATTATGGAAATCTATCGACTGTCTTAATTTTTAAAGGTATAATCACTACCCCACTATTTTAAAATGAAAGGAGCTAAATAGGGGGGTAGTGATATTTGATGTTAATTTAATAACTTTAGTTACTTTCAAGTCCCTTTAATAAAAGGTCTAACTGGTCCCGACCCATAAAATTACCTTGCTTGATAACGGCATTTATTTTTTGTGTGTTAGAAATATCATCCAATGGATTTGCCTCCAGAATCAAGAGATCTGCCCACATGGTTTCCTTTACGGCACCCAGTTCATTTTCCATGTGAAAATATTTGGCTGGATTGATTGTTGCGGTTTGGATGGCCTCGAGTGGAGTCAACCCAGCCTTCACCAAAGCGACCAACTCAGCATGTAGACTTCTACCTGGGGTGAGGTAGCCGATAGGAGTGTCGGTACCGGCCATAATAGAAATACCAGTTTTGTGTACTTTCCCCACCATATTATAAAACCAATTGGTATATTCATAATTAAATGGAGTTGGTTCGAGTTGAGTGATCTGTCCGATTTCTTCCTTCCAACTTTGTGCAATAGCCTCAGGTATATATTTAAAAGTGGCCATCCAACTTGAATCCGCGAATTTTCTTTCGGTAAATCCTGTCGCCAGGGCTACCGTTGGTATTTGCCAGGTATCATTTTTCGCAAGTACATCCAATACCTCTTGTGCTTTGAGATCATCGTAATTTTCTATAGCTACTTGGCGCTGTAAATTGTGAATTTTGCTTCTAAGGACGCCTCCAATATCATTTTTTCCTAATGCGAGTACTTCTCTGCGTTCTTTCAATAATTCCGCGGCATTTGATGCACAGGAAAGTTCAAGATTACGCATGTGTTCCATACTATTGAGGCCTGCATTGGAGGCCGTAATTACATCCATACTCAACGGTACATGTCCGGTCACCTTCAAGCCTTTTTCTTTTGCCATTTGCACGATAACTTCAAATTGTTCAGGGCTCAACATCTCATAAGCTTTAAACAGATCTACACCGATACTATCCAATTCATTTATTTTTCGACGAACGTCATCAGGGGTTGACATGCCTACAGATAAGGGGGGATGCTCGTGATCACTGCCGTCATATACGTTTGGCATTCCATCTATTAAAGGCCCTGCAATCATCACTCTAGGCGCAGAGGTTGGATTTTTAAGTGCCAGGTTTTTCCAAAGCTTTGTAAATTCAATTTTGCCACCGGTATCCCGAACGCTAGTAACGCCATACGCCAAAAAGAGGTCAAACATACTAGGGGCCATTTCTTCAATATAAGCAAAATGAACATGGGCATCCCAAAGTCCAGGAATCAAGAATTTCCCAGTTCCATCTATAATAGTATTATTTGCGGCTAGTTTAATCTCAGAAGAGGGGCTTACTTTGAGGATTTTACCCGCAGCGATGACTACTGTCTGATCTTCTTTCAAACCTTCTTGCGGGTCAATGATTGAAATATGCTGAATACATAGAGCGTCTGCAAAAAAATCACCGGAAGGTTTACATTGGATCAATAGTATGGCTAGGATAGTAAAGAGGTAGCTTACGTTTTTGAATTTCATTTTCTGATTAAGTTATGGGCGCTTATTTTATTTTAGATAGCTGATACAATCAACGATTGGTCTTTAAAAAGATTAACCTCTTTAAATTTATTTAATAAATACTGAATTATTAGGTATTTGTGGGACTTTAAAAGATAGGTAGTGACGACAATTAATTCTTAATTACTCATTATCGCTTTAATCCAAGAATTAATTTTGTTCTCGAGTACAACTAAAGGTAAACTACCCGAATTTAGTACCTGATTGTGGTATTCCTTGATGTCAAATTGATCCCCCAATGCCGCTTCTGCTTTTGTTCTTAATTGTCGAATTTTTAGTTGCCCTATTTTGTACGATAATGCCTGACCTGGGGTGGCTATATAGCGTTCTATCTCGGCAATGATGTCGGGCTCAGCGGCGGCTTCATGATCAAGAGAATATCGAATGGCTTGTTCGCGGGTCCAGCCCTTGCCGTGAATGCCGGTATCAACGACCAATCTAATCGCGCGATGCATTTCCATACTGAGCATGCCAAAGTACTGAAAAGGGTCTTCGTATAGACCCAACTCTTTGCCAAGCGACTCCGCATAGAGGGCCCAGCCTTCAACGAAGACGCCCATGCTTTCTGGATGAAGAAATTCAGGGAGTTGTTGATTTTCTTGTTGTAACGATAACTGATAATGATGACCAGGTACGGCTTCATGAAGAAATAAGGACTCATCAGCATACTTATTGTATCGGGTTACATCAGGAATGGGGACATAAAAGATGCCTGATCTAGTGGCATCTTTGGTTCCAGGCACATATTCCGCACTAGCAGAAGCTTCTCGAAACGCTTCTGTACGTCTTATTTCAAAATCAGCCTTAGGTTGTAAGTCAAAAATAGTACTGATTGATTGATCGATTCTTGTCTTAATCAAATTAAAATTTGCTATAACTTGATCGGGATCTATGAAAGGCATTTGATCTGGGCTATTTCGGATAAATTCAAAGAAACTTTTCAGATCACCTTTAAATCCGATTTGATTTTTGGCTTGCTCCATTTCCTTTGATATACGGGCGACTTCGCTTTTGCCTAATGCATGAATTTGATCGATAGAAAGGTGTGTGGTGGTGTGTAATCGAATTAAATATTGGTAGGTTTCAAGACCGTAGGGTAGGTTGCTAAGCCCTGACGTTTCTCTACCCATGGGGAGGTATTCATGGATTAAAAATTCCTGAAGTTCTCGATATTTGGGTTGTATTTTATGAGTAATCATCCAGCGATATTTTTCTGTCAATTGCTCTCTATCAGCTGCTGGAATACTGTCAGGAAGTAAATATATGGGCTCGAAAAACAGATGTTTTTCAGCAGGGTTGGAGATAAATTCATCTAATTGGGGGATCATTTTTGAGATGAGGCTTTTGGGTAATACCACCTGCTTGGAAATGCCAATTTCCATCTTGGCCATACATGTGTCCAAGAAGATCATATAATCGTCTAGGCGAAGCAGCCAATTCTCATAATCCTTGACGCTGTGAAAAGGATGAACACTCTTACCGGCAGCCAATTGTGCCATGTATAAATGAAGCGACTGCACTTGCAGTAGGGGCATTAATTCAAAGCTAGGGAGGTCATACATGGGGGAGGCTATAGTGACTAAGGGATTGGTAAGCCCTTCTTTTTTGATCTGACAGTCCCATTTCAAAACAGCAAGAGAAAGCCATTGTGCTGGGCTAATCGCCGTTGAATCGATTGAATTGGCAGCATTGTGGTACTGTTCGTAGCTGTTGATTAATTGCAGTTGGTAAGGATCGGATATATAGTTGCTGAGGTGATCATTGTAGGCGGTAAATCCGGCTTTTGTGGATTCAATCGGATTGATTTGTTGTTTGAACTGATAATAGGATTCAAACAAGCTATCGACTTTTTGGGAATCTTTTGACTGGATCGCCTTGTTGGGTTGGCAGGCGAAAATAAGGAAGATAAAAAAAATGGGTAATCCAGTTTTCATAGGATATAACAGGGCTTCATGTTGTGAATCAATTTAATTTAAGTTTCATGTAGTTAATCAGTCCGGTAAGTTTAGGGGAACAAATGCATGATGAACAATGATCCCGTTGTTAACTTGGTACAAGGTAAATCCTGAGCGCATCTTGAATCCGTTGTAGTCAAAGCTATCAGGTCGGGTTATGGCAGCAGTCTGTGCGAAGAGGGTAGCTGAGCCTTGAATTGTGTTTTCTTGAGCGGCGTGATAATGACCCGACAACGCAAGTGGATAAGGTCGATCATCTAGTAGTTGTTGCACCTCATCAAAATTGTATACAATGTGTCGGTGCGCCAATTTATCCTGATGTGTCATCAATTGCGGTCCGTAAAAGTCTTGAGGTTCAAATGACTGAAAAGTAAATCCGGCGGATACAAATGGGATGTGATTGAAGGTAATGATTGGCGTTTTTTCAGAAACGTGTTTTAAATCTTGCCCTAGCCAAGTTAATTGATCGTCATCGATGCCACCATAATACCACTGATCTTGGTAATTGACGCCATCCAAGGCGATAAAATGCATACCCCCATAATTGAATGAATAATAATTTGGACCCAGAAAATATTGAAACATTTTTTTACCGTAAAGGGGATGTTGGTCACTCACCATTGATTTGCCCCTTTCGATTCCAAAGAGCTCATGATTGCCAGGGACGCTGTATACGGGAATGTTGAATTTCGACATTTCAGCTTGGTACATCAAGTAATAATTTGCTGCCGTGATTTCGGATACTCTTAAGGCATCTCGAATCAAATCTCCAGTAATTATTACAAAATTGACACCAATAGAATCAACCATTTCTCGGAATCTGTTCATTCTGGGGAGATTTAATGAATCTATGTGGGTATCAGAGGCATGGATAAAAGAGAAAGAGGAGGAGCTACTGTGTTTTATCAATGGAAATTGAAGGTGGTCGGACGTTGGTTGAAAATAGTTACCTGAATATCCAGTAGGTTGGGAAATAAAAATAATTTCCTGATCTGAATGGCTTGGTAGTTTAAATAATCCATTTTGGTTGGTTAAAGCGGTATTGATCTGATTTGATACGACCACATTTGGAATGCCCAGTTCCCCGGGCTCCTGAATGCCGTTTTTATTAAGGTCTTCGTATACAATTCCTCTTACTTCAAGTCTTTGAGCTTGCGCACAAAAAGCGAAGAGGAATAGTAGGACAGATAAAAATTTTAACATGTGAGGATGTAAATCATTCTCAAATTAGTTTAAATCCATTTAAAATCTGCCAATGAATATGAAAAAGGGGACTAGTAGGATGTTAAAAGTATGGAGGAATCATCAGCCGTCTATTATTTGATGATTTATTTACTTTAGCCGTCCGTTTTCATACAATTAATCGGTCCCTCTTTCCCTTTATTAAAATAATTTTTCTTATTTATTCTTTAATTATTTTAGAACTAAAAATCTGCCCTGATTTTTCTTGTATTTTCAATAAATAAATCCCTTTATCTAATCTGCTGATGTCCATATTGGCTTTTTTGGTCGACATTATTTTCTTGCCTGATAACTCATATAATACTGCGTGTTCCACATCATTGACATTGAAGTTAATCTGATCAGTTGCGGGATTTGGATAAAAAAGATTGATCTTTTCGTTGAGCCCTAAAGTCACCTCTTCCTCATCCGGTGTAACATTCACTGTAATATTGGCAGATGCCGTAAGTACCCCATCCGAGACCTCAATACTTAAGGTGAAGGTCGGATTGGTGGCATAAGCCACTTGTGTGCTTTTGGCTACGGTCAATTTCCCATCGGAGCTTCTGATCAAAAAAGCATCTCCTGTATTGCCACTTTTAATAGCATAGGTAAGTGCATCACCATCTGAATCACTAGCCGTCACCGTACCTACCAGTGTGCCGTCGGCAGCTCCATCAGCTACGGAAAAAGCAGCTGCTGAGATCGTTGGTGCTGAATTGGTGGTTCCATCTGAGTTGAGTGATGCCAGCCCATTCCATTCAACCTCAAAAAGATTGGCTCCCATTGATCCCTCACTCACCCACATAGGGCCTTGACTATCGGATATATAAGCCTTGTCATTTGCGATGAAAATACCATCACCTCTGGATATTCCTACCGAAGCGGGTATGGTAATATCATAGGTTAACTCACCCTCCGTTGTGTATGCGTATAAATATTGATCGCCATTGGTAACGGTGCCACAAAATACGAGCAAGGCCTGTTCTGTAGCATCATAAAATAATCCACTAGGTGAATTGAGTACCGAAAATGAATTGATCTTAGTCACGGTACAGGTACTGGGATTGACACAGTCGTCAATTGCAAGATTTACTTCATGTATTTCTTTATCTTCTTGAATACCCACATAAAAATAGCCATTGGCAGGGTTAAAAGTGATGGCCTCTATACCCTTATCAGTCGGTGTGCTAATACCGATATTAGCCAGGTTCCATTGTTTTTTAATTTCTCCAGTTGCCAGCTCAATTTGATAGATATAATTGTACTCATCGCCAACATAAATGAAGGTTTCACCGCCATCCGGACCAAAGGTTAGCCCCTCCATGTCTATTTCATGATCTATGGTGACACCGTTGACTTTTGAAGCATTTGCTGTATTGGAAACACCATAATAGGGCCATCTTGATTCTAGTTCATCTGACGCTAAGCTCGCTTTGATGATGCTTTTGGGGTAATAGCTTATATAATCATTTTGATTTGCAGGATGCACGCCATTTACGGCAAAATAAGAATCATCTTTCACTACCACACCGCTGTTTCTAAAATAAGTATCTATACCGGCACCATCACCGTTTGTTACCGTGGCAGTGGTTGCCAAAACAAAGGTATTTAAGACATTGGGTGTCCAGGTGATTTCTGTAACTGTAGTTTCATCATCTCCTTCTAAGATACTCACCGTAAAGGCGGCACTCGCACTTAATGCACCATCTGAAACCTGAACAGTCAGACTGAAGCTAGGATTGGTCGCATAAGCTACTTGAGCACTTGTGGCCACGGTCAATTTTCCATCTGAACTTCCTAAGGCAAAGGCATCTCCGGTATTGCCATTGGTAATGGAATACGTGAGGGCATCACCATCTACATCACTGGCTGTGATTGTTCCTACCAGTGTACCGTCAGCGGCTCCATCGGCTACTGAAAAAGTTGCTGCTGAGATCGTTGGTGCTGAATTATTTGTTTCGACGGCATCGTATGAGGCGCCAGCATATCTAGCATCCGTTGCATCAGGCGCAAGTTGATTTGTTTTTACCTCCAAGAATGCAGGAATATCATTTATTTTTCCCTTCCAAGCCCCGACCAATAAAAATCTTTGATCAAAAGTGACAGCATTATTGCCTGTGCTGCTTACCTCTTGGGTATGTGCATGATAATGGAAGCCAAAATCATCACCATGATCATGTCCTCCGTATTCGTCCAACGCGATACTGTATCCCTCCATCGTACCGTAATTTTCTTCATACCTTCCGAACAAGGCTACTCCGTCATAGGCCATACCAATGAGGGGTGGGTGGTTGCGTCCTTCATAATCAGCTAAATTATAAAGGTTGATTCCATTTTTACTGTAAGAATGACCGTCTGCATGGTAGTGCAATTCCAATCCTCGGCCTACATGAATACCGCCATGAGTGATTTCTGCTGCATTTGAAGCATGGAGCAAGGTATTGTTTAAAGAAGGATACATAGGAACGCCATCCACAGCTACACCATTTGAGCTTAGACTGGCATAATTATATACGGTTTGGGTAGTTGCACCTGCATCTTCTCCTAAATCTCCGTAAGTACTCAAATCATTGTCCAACAAAGTTTCTATCAAACCATAATTTTTGAGAGGTACTTTCATCAAATAAGAAGCTCCCTTGGTAGTTCGGGTTACTGATTGCTCTTCATATCCTCCGCCTGCACCGTCTCCGGGAGGTCTGCTGACATCAATCAATTGATTGGGTCGAGTAGAAGCAGCAAAGCTCGCAGTTACTAAAAATGGATGGGGTACTCCATTGTCATCCGTGGCATTGGTGAAGTACACATATTTATTGGTGCGGTCCCCTAAGGTAGCACCATAGACGTCTGTGGAAGCAATGGTATGGGAGAGCATATTTTCGCGCAAGGCTAAATAAAATGCTTTAGGATACCTCAGTTCTGCTCCGGCATTGGTTAACGTAGTTTCTATTTCGTCGAGTATGCTAGAAGCTGCGGTAGCTGCAGCAGTCGTTGCATCTAATTGTGCATGATAAGCATCATCAAGGTCCTTACTTAAATCTGAGAAACCGGTTGAGGTCGGATTGATACTTTCTGGAAAAGCAGCCCAGGCATTGGGCTGATAGGAGGTGGATGCAGGGTTAAAATCAGAACCAGCTTCAATTTCAAGATCAATCAAATCATTGGGATCTGCCAAAAAGAAAGCAGAGGCATCTGATGAGGTACTTGTCCACTCTAGAGAGGTGCCATTAATTTTTAAATATTTATCAGTCCAAGAGGTGAGGTCAGTGAAACTTGAGGTACTCGCATTGTATTCATATTTACTACTCGCGGTAATCGTTACCGCACTGGTATTGGTGCTAAAAGTAAGTCCTAAATACCCGGTATTATCTGTAGCAGCAATATAGTAAGTCCCTCTATCACTTAAAATGGCCGCATTGTTGTCATTGGCATCTAAGGCATAATAGCTGTGGATAAATGAATTCAGTTGATAGGACCCACTTAAGGCGTTCGCAGAATTATCCAAAGGGGCGTTGAGATCTACCATCTGGAAGATACTACGGAGCATCGATCCATAAGTAGCTCCAGAAGCGTACAAATTGGCGATAGGCGTCATCGATAAGGTCGAAATATCAGCATCACTGCTGAAGGTGACCGCATTGGCTTTGGCGGCATCCAACAGGATCATATACTTTCTATTTTCAATGGCTGAAATAGCCGTAGGTGTCCATGTTTTGTCGAAACTTCTTTTTAGGACTTCTCCAAAAGGTTGGGGACCATAGTAGTCAATATCCTGTGCGAAGCTACCAAAGCCGAAACTTAAGGTGAGGAGTAAGGTGAGAAATATTTTCATTTTTAATCTGTGATTATAGTGTAAAATATTGTGTTAGTTTACAAATCTAATAAATCTAATAGATATAATAAATCTAATGAATCTAATGAATCTAACTTAGAGTTTAAAGGCATTGAGGTTAATAAATTTAGGTGCTTTTTTGGCTATGATTTTGAATGAGGGCACATGAACCTATGAGGATAAAAAAAGCCCTGCTGCTGGGCAGGGCTAATATGTATTTGAAATGGCGCCTAACTAAATGCTTGGCGGTCAATTTTTTTTATTAGATGTAACGACTACTCAGCTGCATCTGCAGCGACCGCCATCATCATGCCAGTGGCATCGAAAAAATCTCCAGAAGCAAATATTTGACCGTCTTTGATTTCCATCCAATGGTATGCGCTTACTGCGAATGATTTTCCTGTTTCAATAGACTCACCTTTCCAAGTTCCATACACACGAACACCGCCGTTGGCCATGAGGGTTTCATTGTCAACTCCTGGAAGCCATACGGCATCTTCAAAGGTTACGTTTTGAAATCCGGTCATGTAGAATTCGCCTTGAGCTAACACTTGCTCTTTACCCCCTTTACCATATCCATATACAGGAGAAGTATGTGTAATGCTGTCGTGAATCATTGAACTGAATAATTCAAAATTAGTGTCACCTGTATAGCAAGCCACGAATTTCTGAGCGATTTCTTTGTTTGCATTAAATAAGGCGAGCGGATCTACAGCAGGTGCTGCTGCTTTTTCTGTTGGTTGACAAGCGATGACTGTAAAAATTACAGCCAAAAAGTATAATACATTTTTCATTAGTTTTTGGTTTGTTGTTTGTACAAAGCTACTTTAATATACGCGATTTTATCTTTTTTTTTAATATTTTTATTCATATAGGAGTAAATTTTCAATAAATTTTGGATTATCTGATTTAAATCCTTGTTTTGGTAAGTGCTAAATAGAGGTCTCCGTGCAAATAAAATTCAATAAAAAAAGCCCAACCAGCGGTAGGGCTTTTTTATTTTATTACTTAAAAATCATTAACAACACAACCAAAAACTGGAAGTCATTCCAATGTAGGAGGGGTGATTAATTTACTTCTGTTGAGTCAATAGCTACTGTTGTTGTATCAGTAGTTATTGTCACGGTTTCAGCAGTAGTCTCAATGGTTTCAACTTCAGGAGCACTTTCTGTGCTGCTAGAGGGATTACCGCCACAAGCGACTAAACCAATTGATAATGCAATCAAAGACACGTATATCAAATTTTTCATAATTGTTTATAAATTTTCGCGAATATAATATTTATTTCATCATTTTTATCTAAATTTTTGAATATTATTTTTTAAGCATCTAAAAAGTGGAATGTGTCAAAATACCGGAGTTAGAGTTAAGCTATAAAACCAAAATGATTAAATTCAAGTTTTATGGCAGAAGAAAGAAAAAAGTACGATAAGGAGTTTAAGTTCACAGTTGTT